>CAKUCJ010000178.1 GCA_934643435.1 uncultured Collinsella sp. | reverse complement strand
CTGAGACACGGTGAGGTCATGCAAGCGCCTACTATAGCACGCTCCCCCTCAAAGGGATAGAACGAATTTGTCAAATAGGCAGGTATCATCACGATTTTCTCAAGATGTTCGTAATCCAGAGCAAAAGTGCGGTCTCAGAATCTGCCGAACCCTTGAGCGCGAGTTCCACATCGACTGCACCCTCGAGCGCGGCAACGAGCTCAGCCATCGAAAAACGACGAGCCCAAGTCAGGTGGTTCTTGACCTGCCAGGACTGGAGCTTAAGCGTTGCGGCAAGCTCACGCCCCTGTCCGCGCGCATCGAGCGCCTTGGCGACGATCAGCTCGCGGATGCGCCCGCACAGCAGCGTGTAGGTCCACACATAGCTCTTGGAGGGCAGCAGCTTAAAAAGCTCGAGCGAACGGCGCATGTCGCGGGCCGAAACAGCGTTGAGGAAGTCCCAGGGCTGAACCTCGGCCGTACGCACGATCCAACGCTCCACATCGGCAAGCTCAATCTGGGGCACCTCGACCATCTGGGCAAGCTTTGCCAGGCCGTTGTCGAGCATGCGGGTGTTTTCGCCCGAGCGCGAGACGAGCTCCTCGGCCGCGGCCGTCGAGATAGACTTGCCGTGCTGCGTCGCCATCTGCTGCACGCGGCGCGGCAACTCCCAGCGCTTAGTGCCCGAGCAATCGATGACGGCCTTTTTGTCGATCTTGGCGATCGCCTTATACAGGCGCGTGTTCTTGGCAAGTGAGTCGGCGATGAAAAGGCAGACCGTTGTGGGGCTAGGACTTACGAGGTACTCAACGAGCGGCTCGGAAACCGCTTTGGCAAGCTTAGAGCAGCCGTCGAGGATTACCAGACGAAACTCGCTGCCCATGGGAAAGGTATTGAGCGAGCCGATGATTGACTCGATATCGGGGTCCTTGGACATGTCGCGCTCGTCGAGGTTGAACTCGACCATGCCCGACTTTTCCAAGCGAGCCTTCATACGCGAGACGGCGTGGTCGCGCTTGACTCCGTCGGTACCGACGATCAGATATGCCGGCAGCAGACCGTTTTCAGACATCGCGCTCCCCTCTCACAGGCCCTCGTTTTCGTACCGTGTCATTCTAGCCCAGGGACCTACGGTGCGCCAACGACGTCGTTATGGTCGCTGGCATCGCATGGCAAAGCCCTTCGCGGTCGGCGTAATAGTGATGTCGCCGTGTTTAATCGTGCACGCGAAAGCGCCGCCCGCCTCCCTCACGGCATCGACGCAGGCATCCGACGGATGACCGTAGCGGTTGCCCTCGCCGGCGCTCGCAATGGAGAGCTCGGGCCTTAAGACATCCAACAACTCACCGTCGACTGAGACCTTAGAGCCGTGGTGTCCGAGCTTGAGGACATCGATGTCCCCCACTTCCTGTGCAAACTTACGCTCTTGATCGAGCTCAGCGTCACCGGTTAGGAGCATACGCAGGCTCTTGTCTTCCTGAACATAGGAGAGCAGCAGGACGAGCGAGTCTTCGTTGCCCTCGCCATCCACGGACTCGAATGGCCACATCACGCGGGCGCAAAATGCGCCAATGTCAACGGCATCTCCACGCCGCACTTGCCGATACTCCACGCCAGATCGGTTCAGCACCTCGGCAGGAGCATCCTCCAGAGCATCCGCTGCCACGGCAATCGTCCCGACCGAGTATCGCTCCAGCACGTCAGGTAGACCGCCCCAGTGATCCTCGTCCCAATGCGTTACAAACACAGCATCGATATGATGAACGTTGTTGCGCACCAATGCCGTCACCACACGCTCGTCGAGCCCACAGTCGACGAGCGCCACGGTATCGCCCTGACGGATAAGAATGGCATCAGCCTGGCCAACATCGAGAATCGTCACTGAAGGTGGAGCGAATCGATCCCAGTAGACGTAGGGGACGACCGCCACGAGAGCCAAGCACAGCAACCCTGCAGCCATGGGGCGAGTGCGGGGTCGTGGCCACCATACCAAGAGGGCCGCCAAAGAAAGCGGCACCACGTATACCCAAACGGAATCGGGCGGCACGCTCACGGACGCGCCCGAAATGGCGGCAAAAAGCTGCTCGAAAAACAGTGCGCAACGGGCAGCAAGCATGGGCACTATCAGCACCCAAGGTCGCAACAGGGGCACGAGCGAGCACGGCGCCAGCACAATCGAAACAGCAAGCAACACGCTCACCACAGGGCCGATCACGGCATTTGCAATCGGGGCAATGAGCGAAAACGTCCCGAATGCGGGAACGGTGATGGGAACCGTTGCCAACTGCGAGCAAAGCGTGACGGAAAGAATGCCGGCAATGCCCGTCGGCACGCCCAACTCCCCCAAAGCGTAGGTGGCATACGGGCAAAAGCACAGGATGGCGAAGACGCTGGCACACGAAAGCTGAAAGCCCATCTCGAACAGCACCGTAGGTCGCAGCAGTACAAAGACGGACATGGTCACAAAGAGCGCAGAAAGGCCGTGCCGACGACGTCCAGCGCCGTTGGAGACAAGCGTCGCCGCCACCATGCAGCACGCGCGCACGGCCGAGGGCGAAGCGCCCGTAAAGGCAGCATAGGCCACAAGCGTTACCGCCAAAAGTGCCCGCTGCAGTCCACGCGAGCAGCGAGTCTTTTGCAGGGCGCCCTCAATCACAAAGCCAACGATTGCCAGGTGACTTCCCGAGACAGCGATGAGATGCGCCGTTCCCGTCACCGAAAACCAATCGCCCGCCGGCTGAGCGCGCAACTCGGAAGAGCGGCCACAGACAATGCCGGCTATAAGGGCGCGCGCCGGGTCAGTCGAAGGGGCTATTATCGCAAGCAATGCGTTTCTCAGGCGAGACAATGGCCCGGCATGGCCATCTTCGACCGATACGATCCTAACGGCCTTGACCTTACGCAGCTCACCGCGAAGCACCCGTGAGCGTCCATACGAATCATTTTCAAAGCGCGAAACGCGACCGATGAGGCGCACCTGCGACCCAATATTGAGCTCGCGGTCGCACGACAGGCGCACGAAGCCCACACGCATGCCTTCCACTCGCGCATCACAGGTATAGGAATACGTCTCATCGTTTATGGACGGGTCGCCCTGCACCACAAACTCAAGGCTACTTGCCGCCCGGCCGTCGAGCGCCTTAGAGGCACTCAACGCACCCGCCGCCCACCACGCCGATACGACCGCACCCGCCAGCAGACCGGCGGCCGCAGCGTAAAACCAGCGTTTCCACAATGCAAGACGCGTGCAATATCGAGCGGCCGCGACGCACGGCACCAAGGCAACGGGAATAGCCCACAGCGGTCCCACAGCCGGGGCGTCATTCCCTAGTAGCACATCAGCCGCTACGTTGAGCACCAAAGCGCAACTCGCGCATGACCCCACACACAACGCCATCGTCCACGGCATGAGCGGCCGCGGCGGCATCACATGCTCACGTTCGGCAGTACTCATACGCAGATGCAATCTTTGATTTTCGCGAACTTCTTCTCGCCAATGCCCGATACACGCATCAGATCATCGACCGAGGTAAACGCACCGTTTTTCGTCCGCTCGTCGATAATCGATTGGGCCATTGAGGGCCCGATGCCCGAAAGCGTCTGCAGCTCCGCCGCGCTTGCCGTATTGATGTTCACAAGCCCCGATGAAGCGCCCGTGCCCGATGCCGCGGCAGAGTCGCCTTCGGCCCCGCCAGCCGCCAAAGCCGCCTGCTGCTCCCCCACTGTCGGCACATAGATCTTTTGTCCATCCGTGACTTTCGAAGCACGGTTAA
>CAKUCJ010000177.1 GCA_934643435.1 uncultured Collinsella sp. | reverse complement strand
CCTTTCGAATGAATTAGCGGTAGTTGGTGAACTGCAGCGGCTGGCCGTAGTCCTGGTCGCGCAGGAACTGAATTACGGTCTGCAGGGCGTCCTTGGAGGCCGAGGAAACACGCAGCTTGTCAGCCTCGATCGTCACCTTGACCTTGAGCTTCTGGTCCTTAATGTCCTTGTTGATCTTCTTGGCGGTCGCCTGATCGATGCCCTCGACGATATGGCCGAGCACGCGCACGGTACCGCCCGATGCCGCCTGCGGGGTATCCCAAGAGACGGCCTTGAGATCGATGCCGCGCTTGATGAGCCTAGAGCTCAGCACGTCGATGATCTGCTTGGAGACAAAGTCGGCTGGAGCGTTGATCGTAAAGAGCTTGTCGCCCTTCGAAAGCTCGATCGTGGCGCCGGAGTCCTTCAGGTCATAGCGCTGAGAAATCTCGCGGGTGGTCTGCTGGAAGGCGTTGTCGACCTCCTGCATGTTAACCTCGGACACAACATCGAAGCTGGAATCTTTGGCCATAGTGTTTCCTTTCGCTTACAAGCAGCTTAGTAGCTGTCGTACGAATAATCAGTAGAATCAGTCGCCGTTTGACCGTCGGTGGCGGTATCGGTACCGTCGGTGGACTGAGCGTCGGTTCCGTCGGCGTTATCGGTGCCGTCGGCGTTCTCACCATTCTCGGAGTCTGTGGTCTCCTTCTTGGGAACGGTAATGGTCACGCGCGCCACACCCGATGTCTTGGTGTCGTAGCGGACCTTTTCGCCGCTCTTGGTAACCGTGACGTCGGAAGGCTTGGACGTAGTGATCTCGATCGAGGACTCAGGCGTGTACTCCTGATCAAAGGGACCGGTCGCCTGGGCACCATAGACCGACTTGCCGTCGACCTTGACTTCGATCCAGGCGGTCTTGCCCTTGGCAACGGAGACCTTGACCTTGGTGACCTCGTCCTCTTCCTTCTTCACCGTCACTTTGGCGGCATCCGAATCGGTCGACTCGTCCGTCGTCTCATCGGAGTCTTCATCCTCGTCGACGGATTCGGTCTTTTTAGAAGACTTCTTGGTCGTCGTCTTGGTGGCCACGGGCGTCTCGGGCGTCGACTCGGGCGCAGAAGAGCCACAGCCGCGCAGCATGACCACAATAAGCACGATTAGCAGCAGGGCTACGGCACCGATGCCGGCGTAGACAATGCGCGGATCGAGACCGTTATTCTGGGGAACACGCCCACCGCTGCGCCCGCGATTGGAGCCACTACGACCGCCGCCCTGCGGCATGCGACCGCGCCCGCTATCGGGACGACCGCGATAGTTCCCCTGACGCTGCGAGCTGCGCTGGCCCGAGCGCGGCGAAAGTTCGCTACGACCCTGATAACCACGCTGACTCGAGCGCGGCGCCGAAGAACGCTGCCCATAGGGCTGCGATTGAGAGCGGAGGCGCGGCGTCACCTGCGTGGTATCGGCGTCTGCGTAACCACCACGAGGGCGACCAGTCGAGACCCCGCGGTAGCCGCGTTCAGAATAGCCACCATCGCCATAGCCGGCGCGAGGATCGCGACTTAACCCACGGGCGGCGGGAAGCGCGCGGTCATCCGGCGCGGGCGTGCTGCGGAAGCGATCGCGCTGTGAGCGAATCTCCTCGCTGGAGCCCGTCTCGGTGATATAGCCCGCCTGCGGGGGGCGCTGGCCATAACGGGTCGTGCGCCCGCCCTGAACCATCAAAAAGCGGCCGTTATCAACTGAGGAACGAGAATTGACATAGCCCGCGGCGTCCTGAAAACGACCGCCCTGTTGCGAAGTCTCGCGCTCGTATGCCATCAGGTCGTCAAAATAGGCGTTGACGACCTCGCGGGGATTGAGGCCCAAAAAGCGTGCATAGCTCGAAATCATGCCCTGCGCATAACCGCGCGGGGGCATCGATGCAAAATTACCGGTCTCGAAAAACTCGATGATCTGCGGTCTGATTTTGATGGTGTTGGCGACCTGCTGAATGGAAAGGCCCATCCGGCGACGCTGCTCGAGCAGCATGTCACCAAAGCGTGCAGCCATCAGAATCCTCCAAACTCACGATCTTCACGTGCCATCTCGGCGTCGATAGACTCCAGCGCGGCAAGGCCTTCCTCGTCCAGAAGGACCTCGCGCGGCTTGGATCCGTCGGGCGGCCCGACGACACCCTTTTCTTCCAGCATGTCCATAATACGCCCGGCGCGCGCATAGCCAACCTTCAGGCGGCGCTGCAGGCCAGATGTGGAGCCCAGCTGAGATTCCACCACAATATGGGCAGCTTCCCAGATGAGCGGATCGTCGTCCTGCGGCTCGGCAACGCCGGTGCGCACGATACCTCCGCCACCCGCCATGGACATGGAGGCGGGCGCCACGGCGGACAAAATCTCCTCGTGGTAATCGGGCTCGCTCTGCGACTTGACGAACTCGACGATCTCGTTGATCTCGTCATCCGAGACGAAGCAGCCCTGGATACGACGGGGCTTGCCCCAGTCGACCTTGGAGAACAGCATGTCGCCCAAGCCGGTGAGTTTTTCGGCGCCCATCTGGTCGATAATGACGCGCGAGTCGATGCCCGTGGCGACGTTAAAGGCGATACGGTTGGTGATGTTGGCCTTGATGAGACCCGTTACCACGTTGGAGCTGGGTCGCTGCGTGGCAACGATAAGGTGGATACCGGCGGCACGGCCCAGCTGGGCGATACGCACGATCGACGCCTCGACGTCCTTGCCGGCAACCATCATCAGGTCCGAAAGCTCGTCGATGATGATGACCAGATAGGGCATCTTTTGCGGCGGGTTGTCGTAATGCTCAAACTCGCCGGCGGCCTGCTTTTCGTTGTAAGTCGAGATCTTACGCACGTTCAGGCGCTCGAAAACCTTCAGGCGGCGCTCCATCTCGGACACCGCCCATTGCAGGGCGCTGGCGGCCTGCTTGGGCTCGGTCACCACGGGCACGTAGAGGTGCGGCAGGCCGTTATAGCCTGCGAGCTCGACGCGCTTGGGGTCGACCATGATCAGGCGAACGTCCTCGGGAAGCGCGCGCATGAGCAGGGTCGTGATGATGGAGTTGATCATCACCGACTTACCGGAACCGGTGGTACCGGCGATCAGCAGGTGAGGCATCTTGGCAAGATCGGCAACAACCGGCGTGCCCTCGGCATCGCGGCCGATGGCGAGCTCGAGCGGACCGCCCTTAACATAGGGCAGCACATCGCCCAGGTTGACGTTCTGGCGCTTGCGGTTGGGAATCTCGATGCCCACGAGCGAGGTGCCGGGAATCGGCGCGAAGATACGCACCGACTGGGCAGCAAGCGATAGCGCGATGTCGTCTTCGAGGCTCGAGATCTTGCTCACGCGCTCGCCCTCGCCGGGCTGCAGCTTAAAGGTCGTCACCGTGGGGCCAGCAATCCAGCCAACCACGCGGGCGCTCCGGCCAAACTCGAGCAGCGTGGACTGCAACGACTCGGCGGTCTGTTCCAACTCCTTGTCCGAAGACGCGGCAGAGGCAGACTGCGGGTTGGCATGAAGAATCTCGAGCGGCGGCAGCTTGAGGCCATCCTCTTCTTCACCCTCATTGCCCTCAGAAGCGTTGCCCGCTCCCCCATCACCGGCTGCAGTCGCTTCGGTAGCGCCCGCAACAGGCACATCGGCAACCTTAGGGTGTTTGAGGAAATCAGGAATCTGAGGAGCGGCAGAAACAGGATTCACGGCAAACGGCGGCTCGGACTCGTCAATCTTGGCCGGATCGTCTTCCATCGAAAGCTGACCGGTCACCTG
>CAKUCJ010000176.1 GCA_934643435.1 uncultured Collinsella sp. | reverse complement strand
GCCCTCAACTTCGACGATAGCTATTACCAGGAGGTCCTCGACCTCTACACCGCCAAGCGCGACCTGTTCTGCCAGGGTCTCGATAGCATCGGCCTCACGCACAACGTGCCGCAGGGCGCTTACTACGTCATGATGGACATCTCAGAGTTTGGCTACGACAGCGACCTCGACTTCTGCGAGGATCTCGCCTCCAAGGTGGGCGTGGGCGCCGTTCCGGGTTCGAGCTTCTTCCGCGAGCCCGTCAATCACCTGATCCGCTTCCACTTTGCCAAGCGCGACGAAACGCTCAACTCCGCGCTGGAGAACCTCAAGTCCCTGCGTGATAAAATCAAACCGCGCGGGTAAGGACGGCCCAGCAACTAAAGGCACCAGAGAAACCTCGCGAACCCGTTGGGTTGCGAGGTTTCTTTTTTATAGCGCTTTCTTAATTATTTTAGAGCGCTATACTTTAGAGAAGGAGCAACTCGTCCCGGAGAGAGGAACACTATGGCAGGGCAGCAGCTTATCGGAGCGCTCGAGGCCGGCGGCACCAAGATGGTCTGCGCCACGGGCTATGCAGATGGCACGGTCCTGGAGCGCGAGCAGATCGCGACCACGACTCCGCAGGAGACCGTTGAGGCCGTCAACGCATGGTTTGCCGACAAGGGCATCACCGCCCTGGGCATCGGCGCGTTTGGCCCCACTGCGGTCAACCCCGCCTCGACCCAGTACGGCAAGATCTTGGAGACCCCCAAGACGGCATGGCGCTATTTTGACCTGCTGGGCACCATCCAAAACGAGCTCAACATCCCCTGCGGCTACGATACTGACGTCAACGTCGCCTGCCTGGGCGAGGTCACCTTTGGCTGCGCCAAGGGCCTCACCGACGTGGTCTACCTGACCATCGGTACCGGTGTGGGTGCGGGCGTGCTCTCGGGCGGCCAGCTCGTGCACGGCATGATGCACCCCGAGGCCGGTCACGTCCTGGTCACGCGTGACCCGCGCGATACCATCGGCGAGCACAGCGCCTGCCCCTTCCACGATAACTGCCTGGAGGGCCTCATCGCCGGCCCCGGCGTCAAGAAGCGTTGGGACGGCAAGAGCGCCGGCGATATGGCCGACGACGCCGAGGCAATGGACCTGCTCGCAGGCTACCTGGCACAGGCGCTCATGACCTACACGCTGTGCTATGCCCCGCAGAAGATCATCATCGGCGGCGGTGTGGCAGACCACACCCCCATCGTGCCGCTCGCCCGCAAGAAGTGCGCCGAGATGCTCAACGGCTACATCGTCACACCCGAGATGGCCGACATCGACAGCTATATCGTCAATAACAGCCTCGAAGGCAAGCAGGGCATCATGGGCTGCCTCGCCCTGGGCGCACAGGCGCTTCAGTAACGGACGCGCCATTGGCACGCAGGCTAAAGCCCGCGAGGCAAAGCCGTCACACCCTCACAGAGCCCTTTAACGAACAAAGCCGCCTAAGGACCAAGCAAAACGTCCTAGGCGGCCTTTTTGGTACATATGAGCGAGCGTAAGAGATATCGAAGCACGACGCCCGTCGTCGCCCCGCAGCAGTCAATCATCACGTCGGCGATCATGCCGGCGCGACCAGGCACAAAGAGCTGAATCGTCTCGTCAATCGAGGGGACCAGCAGCAAGAACACCGCCGTGGGCAGCAGCACGTCAAAGCTGCGACGGCCCTCGATATCAAAAGCATGTGTCGCCAAGATGCCGAGCACCATGTACTCGGTAAAGTGGGCGCACTTGCGAACGACAAAGTTAGTCACCCACTCGTACGGAAGCCCCAGGGCCTGCAAGAAGCCGCGAACAGACTCCATAATCGACAGGCTCAACGAGCCGGATCCGGTGCCGGGGACCAGCGAATTGCCCCAAATGACGAGCACCATGACGCAAGCGGCCAGCGCCCATTTTCGATCGACCTTAACCATGCGGCAATTATGCCTCCGCGCGGAGCGGCGTAAAGCTGGCGGTACCGCCCTCGATAACACTCAGATAGGCACGGCCCGTGCGCTTGACGGCAGCGGACTCCAGACGGTTGATCTCTTCTTCGAGAATCTGATTGACGCGCTCGTGGCGACGGTTTTCCATAACGCCGGCGGCGATAGCCTCGGCGCGCTCAATACCCTCACGCGAGATACGCGCGGTATCCTCGGGAAGCACGGCACTGTGGCGGCCAACATAGGCAGGAGCGGCCGGAACGGGCACGGAGACAGCCGTAGACGCCATCACAGGGGCAGGATCGACCGCCTCGGCCATGATCGCCACGGCGGCGGCCCACATGTCCTCATGGCCCGAATAATCTGCCATGGGAATATCTTCCTCGAGGGAGGCGTCCGGCAGATTGCCGGTGTCTACGCGATCCTGAGCATCGATAGAAGCGGTGATGGCAGCGGGCTCATCCAGATCGGCGAGATCCACGCCCGTGATATCGGAAATGATGGGCATGCTAGCAAGATTGGCGTTGTACGGCGCCGCCTCCGCGGCCTGCTTTTGGGCCGAAGCACCCCAGAGCGAGCTTTCGGCAGCACGACGGGCGGCGATAGTCTCCTCATCAACGGCCAAGGGCTCATCGGAGTAAGGATCGGCAGCGGGAGTCGACTGAGCTGTGCTCTGCTGACTAGCCGAAGCGGCCGTCGCGCTCGCACCCGACGACGCGGCGTTATGGGCAGCACTGTTGGCCGCATTGGCGACAAGCGCCACGAAGGCCGCGGTACTGCCCGCAGGGGCGGCATGAGAGCCCGAGACGGCGCGCGCGGCAGCGGCGATGTCGTCGCGATTGTAGGAGCCGGTCTTTCCACCATTGGTGAGCTCGTCGATGGCCACCTGGTAGACATCACGCGAACGTTCTGGATCGCAGCTGACCGGAGAATCATCGTCGAGCATGCTATCGATCATTGCCCACGCCTCGGCCTCGTCCATGGCGTTGGCGGCACGCGAGATGGTGGGGACGCCGTCGTCGACATGGCGACGCTGGAATGCTCCGGTCAGGCCGGAAAGAAATGCAGAAGAAGGCTGGGCGGCATTGGCCTGGCCGGCCGGAGCCGCAGGCTGAGGTGCCCCCTGCTGCTGTGCGGGAATCGAGGCGGTCTTGAACTCGCTGTGATGCTGGTTAAAGTTGGCGGCGCCACCCATAGCATCGGGCTGAAACAGGCGGCCGTCGTGCTCGGCGCGATACTCGGAAATGCCCAGCGAGGCGGCGTAAATACCCACGCCTGCCACCGCGCCCACGGCAAAGGGGACAGCACCCGCAACAACCGTCTCATTGACCGACGAGAACGGCAGCGTCGCGGCATACATCACCACGGGGGCGGCAAGGCCGATCCCGCAGGAAAGTCCGACAAGGACTGCTCGTTGTGTTGCATCAGAAGAAGCCATGAGCTCTCCCCATCTTCCAGCACCCAAATCGCATCATTTAGTTGGCTGCGCGAGAGAAGATGAAGCGGGACATGCGTCCCAAGGCAACGGTATAAGGTTCGTTTCATCTGCGTTTTCCGTCGCGAAGCTTAAAAGTTATTATGCGAAACCGACCCTCCGATTGCAAGCGGCGAAACCGGATTGTGACTCGAAAACCGCTGCTCGTCGGTCATAAGGTCAAAAAATGTTGCCGAGTGGCGTCACAAAGAAAGGGCCGGGATATAAACCCCGGCCCTAACGTCATTCTTGTGGCGGTATTTACGTGCGACTTATGGCCTAGAACGTCTGCTCGTAGTCGCTGTGCTTTTTGGCCGAACGCACCAGGAACTCCTGGTTGGTATTGGTGCCCTTGAG
>CAKUCJ010000175.1 GCA_934643435.1 uncultured Collinsella sp. | reverse complement strand
TACGAAAGGAATGCCATGCGTCTGCCCATGAACACCTCGCTTGCCACGCTCAAGCCCTCCGGCATCCGCCGAATCAACGCACTCGCCGCGCAGCACCCGGGATGCATTGCGCTTGCGCTCGGCGAGCCCGATTTTCCCACGCCCGACGTGATCAGCGCCGAGGTGACCGCGTCGCTCAACCGCGGCGACACGCACTATCCGCCCAACAACGGGCGCCCCGCCCTGCGCGAGGCGCTGTCTGCCTATATGGGCGACGCGGGCCTTACGTTTTCGGCAGACGAGGTCATCCTGACCGACGGTGCGACCGAGGCCCTGTCGGCAACATTCATGGCCATGCTCAACCCCGGCGACGAGGTCATTATTCCCACGCCGGCTTTCGGTTTGTACGAGAGCATCGTCGTGGCCAACCACGCCAAGGCCGTCTTTTTGGATACGGAGACCGCGCAATTCCAGATTGACGAGGAAGTGCTTCGTGCCTGCGTGACGCCGGCGACCAAGGCCATCGTCATCTGCTCGCCCAACAACCCCACGGGCTGCATCCTCAGCGCGGCGTCGCTCGACGCCGTAGCGCGTGTGGCCGAGCAGGCGGGCATCTACGTAATCTGCGACGACGTGTACAACCGCTTGGTCTATGCAGACGGCTACGAGCGCTTCGCCCAGCGCCACCCAGAACTGTGCGAGCAGACGGTCGTCATCGAGAGCTTCTCCAAGCCCTGGGCCATGACCGGCTGGCGCTTAGGCTGGCTCGC
Organism: uncultured Collinsella sp.; assembly: GCA_934643435.1. Classification (GTDB taxonomy): domain Bacteria; phylum Actinomycetota; class Coriobacteriia; order Coriobacteriales; family Coriobacteriaceae; genus Collinsella. Next base: position 3,039 of record CAKUCJ010000175.1, on the reverse strand, counting down.
AGCGGCCGCCCCCGTCATCGCCGAGATCGCAAAGGCCCACCAATACTTAGTATCGAGCGCTGTTTCCTTCGAGATGGACGCCGCAGCCCGAGCCCTCACCGTCGACCCCACCCCCATGCTCAACGTCTACCGAGCCCGCCGCGAACGCGTGCTCGCAGCCCTAGACGCCATGGGCCTCGACGTCGTAGAACCGGCAGGCGCTTTCTACGCCTTCCCGAGCATCAAACAATTCGGCCTAACAAGCGAGGATTTCTGCATCAAAGCCATCAAAGAAGCCAACGTAGCCCTAGTCCCAGGCGATTGCTTCGGCACCGAAGGCCACATCCGCCTCAGCTATTGCGTCTCCGACAAAGACTTGGACGAAGGCCTAACCTGCCTGTCCACCTTCGTTTCAACCCTATAGCCCAACGGGACCCAACCCATCAGCCCACCGACATAAGGGTTATGCGCGGGGCGCGTTGCTCAACGGACACGAGGATTCGCAGCAAAGTTACCGCAGCTCCGGTCCGAGGGGCCGGGTTGAGATTTTCGTAGATTCCGCACGAGCCGAAGGCCACTTAATGTGGCCTTCGTGCGAGCCAGGACTTGACCGAGCGAAAATCTCAACCCGGCCCCTCGGACCGGAGCGTATGCAGGGTTTGTGTACGAATCCTCGCGCCCGTTGACCGACGCCGGGGTCCCCGCCATAATACTTTCGGTTCACGCACGAATCCGCTGCCAGAGACAGCCGGCGCAAACGGGTCTTACCCGCGAGCTTAATGGGACATCCCGCCAGCCGAGGTGGTCGAGTAGATATGTCTTCTCGCCCCCGTCGCTCATGCAGCGCGGGGGCTTTCTTTTTGGACATGCCCCCGTCACGTCCTTGTGGCGGACCGTGCCCGGAAAGAATTCGAGGAGGTGTAATTCATGCCCCAGCAGTACAAAATCGACAAGGTTGCAGAGATCGAGTCCCGTATCGCCGAGAACGCCGGTCTGTTCGTCGTCAACTATAACGGTCTGACGGTTAAGCAGGCTCAGGAGCTGCGTCATCAGCTTCGCGAGTGCGGCGCCGAGATGAAGGTCTACAAGAACAACCTGGTCAAGATCGCTCTCAAGAACCAGGAGCAGCCCGAGCTCGACGAGATCCTCGCCGGCCCCGTCGCTTATGTGTTCTACGAGACCGAGCCGGTCGAGGCCGCTAAGGCCCTTAAGGACTTCTCCGCTAAGTCCAAGGGCGTCCTTGAGATCAAGGGCGGTATCTCCGACGGCAAGGCCGTTTCCGCTGATGATGTTAAGGCTATCGCCGAGCTGCCCACCAAGGACCAGCTTCTCGGCCAGATCGCCGGTCTCATCTCCGGTTTCGCTCGCGACATCGCTGTCTGCGTCAACGGCGTTTCCTCTGGTCTCGCTCGTTCGATCCAGCAGGTCTCCGAGCAGAAGGCAGCCTAGTCGCTGTTTTCACCTGCGGCGGCAACGCCGCACCCCTGGCGCATTCGCGCCGTGTTTTAACTGATCTCCGTGCATTCGCACGGAAACCGAAAGGACTTAGAAATGGCTAAGCTTACCACCGATGAGATCATCGATGCTCTTAAGGAAATGACCCTTCTCGAGGCTTCCGAGCTCGTCAAGGCTATCGAGGACACCTTCGGCGTTTCCGCCGCTGCTCCTGCTGCCGTTGTCGCCGCTCCTGCTGCTGGCGCTGCTGAGGCCGAGGAGAAGACCGAGTTTGACGTCGTGCTCGAGGGCTTCGGCGACAACAAGATCCAGGTCATCAAGGCCGTCCGCGAGCTCACCAACCTTGGCCTGAAGGAGGCCAAGGAGGTCGTCGAGGGCGCTCCCAAGGCTGTTCTCGAGGGTGCCAAGAAGGAGGACGCCGAGGCTGCCAAGGAGAAGCTCGAGGCTGCTGGCGCTGCTGTCACCCTCAAGTAATCAGGCTTTCTCGCCAGATTTCTTTGCAGACGGGGTTCGCATTGCGAGCCCCGTCTTTTTCGTTTTGCCCCGCTACATTTAGATGGATATAGTCCGCGATCCGCTTCCGCCGTAAGGTATGCGTCTGACAATTGGGGCCAAAAATTGCACTATTCGTGCATTAATTTGCGTTGACCTGCTGAAGAATTACGCACGCCTTATGGTTGCGCATCTCTTCAGCGTTAAGATACTTCGGTATCGCAATTTCGTTTGCGGCCGGTGAGCCGCACGCACGGGCGCTCTTTGCGCCTGCGAAAGGATCCTTGAATAACATGAAGGCAATCATCCCCGCCGCCGGTCTTGGCACGCGTTTTCTGCCCGGCACCAAGTGCACGCCCAAAGAGATGCTTCCGGTGCTCGACAAGCCGGTCATCCAGTACGTCGTTGAGGAGGCACTCGATCCCGAGGAGGTCGACGACGCCATTATCGTCACCTCTCCCGGTAAGCCCGAGCTGCTGAGCTACTTCCAGCCCGATCGCTCGCTCGAGAATCTGCTTCGCGAGCGCGGTAAGGACGCGTATGCCGACGCCGTCGCCCATGCGGGCGGCATGCCGGTCGACTTCCGTTATCAGTACGAGCCCAAGGGCCTCGGCCACGCCATTCGCTCTGCCGCAGACGCTGTGGCAGGGGAGAACTTCCTGGTTCTTCTGGGCGACTACGTTGTGCCCAACCGCGACATCTGCGACAAGATGCTTGCCGTCTCCAAGGAGCATGGCGGCGCCTCTGTTATCGCTGTCGCCGCGTGCGCTCCCGAGGAAGTCAGTCGCTACGGCGTGATTGCCGGCGAGCGTGTGGGTTCGCTCGAGGGCGCCGAGGACGTTGCCGATGGCGAGCCGGGTGCCGTGTGGCGCATCGGCGGCCTGGTGGAGAAACCTGCCCCCGAGGCGGCTCCGTCCAACCTGTACATCGTCGGCCGTTATCTGCTGAGCCCGTTGGTCATGGACCTGCTTGCCGACCAGCAGGCCGGTAAGGGCGGCGAGATTCAGCTGACCGACGCCATGGCCCGTTCGCTCGATCGCGAGGCCATGTACGCCGTCGTCATCGACCCGCTGTCGGGCTACGACACCGGTACCCCCTCTGGCTGGATGGCCA
>CAKUCJ010000174.1 GCA_934643435.1 uncultured Collinsella sp. | reverse complement strand
CTCGTGAGGCGCGCGATGGCCTGGCGGCGATTGTGCGCAAGGCGTTTCCGACAGGGGAGGTGTCGATTGAGCATGCGGACGCGGGTCTTTACTGCACCGTGGTTGCGGAGTGCGAAGCGGACGGAAGCTCTTTTGCACGGGCCCTCATGCACTCGAGTATCCCTTTTATCGATATCAGTGACTGTTTTTGGTGTACCGATGGCGCATCTGTCCCTGAAAACTCAACTCAAATTCTTGTCCAGTATGACGATCTGAGCCCGAAAGTGCTTACTACCTTGGAATTGCAGCTAACGGGGGCGCTCTGCAAACTAAGTGAGTAGACTTTTGGCACTTTGGCGACCAGGCAGTTTTGTAACAAGCTATCTACCTGCGGTTTTGAAAAGCAGGATGACCGGTCTGCTCGGGGTGTTCCAAATAGTCTACTCACTTGCCGTGCAAAGCTTCCGCATGAGAAATAAATGGGGTTTTCAACAGGGCTTCGTCCAGTTCTCGGCAAGCTTTTGGTCAGTTGGGGAGGGCTGTTGAAAACTTAGCAGTCCGTTCGACGCCATCTTTTGGTGCGTTCGCGCCAATGCGAGACCGATTGGGTTGAAATTCGTGTTTTCCTGTGCTTATGAAGGATTTGCTTTGTGACATATCGGCTTTTAGGTACTGGCGTTTGCCCCCTCAGGTTCGCGCTTTGTGTCCGCCGCTTCCACGGCCGGAAGAAGACCGGCAGCGATATGATCTCGCCCGTAACCCGACGGCTGCGGTTGCGCTCGGCTTTCCGTTGTATACATTGGTTCGGACGAGAAACAAACGGACTTGCCCTGCCAGCATTAGGCAGCGGCTGTTCCTTGGTGAGCTCCCCAGGGAATCCGTGCTGGAAACGGAGCATGGATTTTTGGTTACGTCTCCTCTACTGACGGCATTCATCATGTCGCGGCATCTGACGGATCTTCAGCTTCTTTTGGTATTGGCGGAGATGTGTGGCTTGTTTGCGGTGTGCGCTCTGCCGGCGGCACTTGAGGCGGAGCTTACGCGTGCAATTGATTCGGGCGCGATTTCGACAACGTTCGGTTGGGTGCGCTGCCCGTCCGAAGACGGCACCGCTTCAAATTTATGGCGTCGAGACGCTTTGGTTTTGGGCAGAGACCTTGACCGTTTTTGTTCAGATGTTTGCGGGATGCGTTACGGCAATAGATTTATGGCGGTATCGCAACTCGTTCCATTGGGTGCCGCGTCGCCTTTTGAGGTCGAGGCGTATTTGTTGCTTGGACTGCCGCGAGCCCTGGGAGGCGAAGGGTTCTGCGGCATAGAGCTCAATGTCGAAGTGACGCTAAGCACAAGTGCTCGAGCGATTGTGGGAAAGTCCCGTGTATATATCGACCTACTTCTTTCTTCGCCGGACGGCAGGCGACAGGTGGCCATTGAATGTCAGGGGAAGGCCTCGCACGGACGCGCAGGGGATGGCTTGCGTGACGCTGACCGCATGACAGCCCTTCAGGCCATGGGCTACGATGTACTTCTCCTGACACACAGACAGATATCCGATGAGGGTAGATTCCGCGCGATTGTTAAGGCCGTATGCAGGATGCTCGATGCTGAATATCGTGATAAAAGCTCAGATGAGCAAAGGGCTGAGACATTACTTCGGTCTGAACTATTCGTTGACTGGACAAAATTGGGAGTAATTGACGGAAAGATGCCCGTTAGACACAAAACAGCTCGATCGTGGACGGCTGCGGTTCTAAGTGAGTAGACTTTTAGCACTTTGGCGACCAGGCTGTTTTGCAACAAGTCATTTACCTGCGGCTTTATAAAGCAATATGGATGGTGTGCTCGGCAAGTTCCAAAAAGTCTACTCACTTAGTTTTTGACGAGATGCCAATGCCCAAGGCGGTCCTATTTCGGGGCGTTAACGAGTCCTCGAGACACAAAAAGGCCCGAACCGTGTGGTCCGGGCCTCATTGAGCTAGAGGTTATGCCTCAGGCAGCTATCTTAGCCAAAGTAGCGCTTGAGCAGGCCGGCGAAAGCCTTGCCGTGGCGAGCCTCGTCGCGAGCCATCTCGTGCACGGTGTCGTGGATGGCATCGAGGCCAGCGGCCTTGGCGCGCTTGGCAAGATCGGTCTTACCGGCGGTGGCGCCGTTCTCGGCCTCAACACGCATCTCGAGGTTCTTCTTGGTGGAGTCGGTCACGACCTCGCCCAGGAGCTCAGCGAACTTGGCGGCATGCTCGGCCTCCTCGTAGGCAGCCTTCTCCCAGTACAGGCCAATCTCGGGATAGCCCTCGCGATGAGCGACACGAGCCATGGCCAGGTACATACCGACCTCGGAGCACTCGCCCTCAAAGTTGGCGCGCAGGTCGGCAACGATATCCTCGGAGACGCCCTCCATCTTGGCGACGCCCACGACGTGCTCGGCGGCCCACTCGAGCTGGCCCTCCTCCTGCTTCAGGAAACGAGAACCGGGGACGCCGCACTGGGGGCACTTGAAGTCCTCGGGCAGCTGGTCGCCGTCGAACTCTTCCACATAACCGCAAACGGGGCAAACAAACTTCATGATTCGATCCTTTCGATCGATGGCGATGGGGCGCTTGTCCGGTCCCGTAAGGGCCCTCTCCGGACGCGCGTCTTGACGAGTTCTATTATCCATAAATGAGACTGAATGTGAAGCCTATTAGGAATGATTTTTAATAAAACAATTTTGACGCTGTCATCTAACAGCGTCCACATAGTCCGCAGCGGACGCAGCCGTTGCAGATGAACTTGCTTCCGCAGGTTTCACACCACTCAAAATACGGTGGATCCCAAAGCTCCGAGCTGGGGATTTCCAGGCCGAGCGGGTCCCTTAGGTCCCATTCGATTTGGCGGCCGCGGTGCTGGAGACCTGATTTCCATGCCTGCTCGCTTTGCAGATTTTTGCCACGAAGGTGATATGTTCGCCCATCTTTTACAAAAGTGCTTCCGGTTTCGATGAAAGCGAACGTCGCATTTGCCGCTACGCATTCGGCATGCAACTGGCGCACCCATTCGTAATGGCAGGGACGCGCTCCCGCGTAGTTTTCTCCGCCCGCGATAACCTGCTCAATCCCATCTGGCTTTCCAAGGCTACCGGGGGCGACTTTCTCGACCGACACGCTTCCGATAAACGGCGCACACATGATGCCGCGGTGTGCTGCCGGCGTGGCGAGTAGAAGGGGAATCCGCTCATCTGCCCGGCGCTGGTTCTCGCAGGTTACGTTGAGCATGACGTTTTGCCAGCCATCGCCCCAGTCGCCGGGAAGACACTCGTTAAAGCGCTCGGGACGTTTGGTCAGAATGAAGAACTTTACGTCGGGCCTCTGGCGGATGATGCCCCATACTTCTGGTCGCCAGGGATCGGCCTCGGGCAATAGGAAATCGCTTGTCATGCAGATGCGGATAAGCTCGCCGGCGCGAACTTTGTAGCTGCCGTCCCGGCGGCGTTGGAGGGGGTAGGTAAAGCCCGACTTGCTTTTGCTAATCACGGAGGGGTCGATACCGCGTTGTCCGTCCATGTAATACATGTAGCAGTTGTCGCATCCCTCGCTGACGCGCGTGCAGCCATGCCAGGGGTTCCAGATGTCGTGCACCTTTGCGCCTCCTTTGCGGCGGACGTGAATCCAATGGACTCTGAAAGACTAACACCGGATGACGCCGGGAAGCTCCGAACAATATGAAGATGTTGATTGATTAACGATTACCGTGCTGCCTGCGACCATCGATGAGTACAATCGGTCGAGCAAATGTTGACCCATCAACAAATGAAGGAGTTTCCTTTATGCATCTAGCCCGTCGTGCCTGGTGCCGAACATATCAGACGGTTTTTCG
>CAKUCJ010000173.1 GCA_934643435.1 uncultured Collinsella sp. | reverse complement strand
GGACAAGAGGCCGGACGTCGCGCCGGCACGCAGGACCTGCGCACGCAGCTGGCCTTTGCCGCCGCCGTGTCTGCGCTGGCCCCCAATGTAGCCCAAGAGCGCGCAACGCTGCAGGCCCTGTCCGACAAGCTCTACGCCAAGCTCACGGCCCATCCTCGCATTCATGCCACCATGGGCGACTATGCGCAGGCAGACCGTCTGCCCGGCATGGTTTCGATCTACGTCGACGGCATGGACTCCGAGGAGCTCATCATCAAGCTCGACGCCGCCGGCTTTGAGGTTTCGGCCGGCTCGGCTTGCTCGAGTGGCAGCATGGACCCAAGCCACGTGCTCAGTGCCATGGGCATCGGCCGCGAGCAGGCGCTGGGTGCACTGCGCATCTCCTTCGATGACCGCGTGAACCCTGCCGACCTTGATGAATTTGCCCAGGCGCTACTCTCGATCGTGGGTGCCGCATGATCGTCGCCGAGCTTGAACGCGCGCTACTGGCGCGCTATCCCAAGGCGGATGCCGAAGGCTGGGACCACGTAGGCCTGTCCGTTGGAGACCCGGCTGCCGAGATCACCGGCGTTGCCTGTGCGCTCGATGCAACCGAGACCAACGTGCACCGCGCCCAGGAGGCCGGCGCCAACGTGCTGCTGACGCATCATCCTATCTATATCAAGGCTCCCGAGGCCTTTTGCCCGGCCGATGCCGCGCGTCCCCAGTGCAGCGCGGCGCTGTACGAGGCGGCCCGTTGCGGCGTGAGTATCATTTCGCTCCACACCAACCTGGACCGCTCGCACGAGGCGCGCGTCTGCCTGAGCGAGCTGCTGGGCGCCGCGCCCGTGAGCTCGCTGGAGCATGTGGACGACCCCGAGGTCTGCGGCCTGGGCGCCCTCGCGACCCTCAATGGCCCCTGTAGCCTGCGCGATCTCGCCTCCCGCGCCGCCACGGCCTTTGGCAGCGACCCGCGCGTATGGGGCGAAGCCAAGCACGCGTGCCGCACCGTCGCCATTCTGGGAGGATCCCTCGGCGACTTTGGCGAGCTTGCCATCGCAGCGGGCGCGGACGTCATCGTGACCGGCGAGACGGGCTACCATGTGGCGCAGGACCTTGCCCTGCGTGGGCTGCCCGTAATTTTGCTCGGCCACGATCGCTCCGAGGAGCCGTTCGTGGATATCTTGATGAACTCTACAGTTGATGCCGGGGTCGACCCCCGTCATGCGATTAAAATACTGAACCCTTGCCAATGGTGGACTGTGACAAAAGGAGAGAACTTATGAGCGCCGGCGCTACGCTACTCAAGCTGCAACAGATCGATTTGGAGCTCGCTCGCAACAAGAGCGAACTTGCCAATATGCCGGAGCTCAAGGAGCTCGCTTCCAAGCGCAAGACCTATGTGAAGCTCAAGTCCGAGATGACCAAGCTCTACGCCCAGCGCAAGGACCTGGACATTGAGCTCGACGACCTCAACACCACCGAGATCCAGACCAATAACGCCATCGAGGCTGCCAAGAAGCGCCATGTCGACGGTTCCGATTACCGCGAGGTGCAGGATCTGGAGAACGAGCTTGCCACCCTGGCCAAGCGCCTGGACAAGATCGAGCACACCCGCAAGGATGTCGTCGTCGCCCATAAGGAGGCACTCGACCGCGAGGCTCGCGCGCAGGCCATCATCGCCAAGTTCGAGGAAGGCGTGAAGGCCGATACCAAGGCCGCTCGTGCCAAGGCCGCCGAGCTCCAGGCTCAGATCGACGCCGCCACCAAGGAGCGCACCGCGCTTGCCGCCACGCTGCCGACCGACGTACTCACCGACTACGAGCGTCTGCTCAAGCAGTTCCGTGGCCTGGCCGTCGAGACCATCAAGGGTAACATCCCCACGGTCTGCCACACCGCGCTTCAGGCGTCGTCCATGAGCGACCTCAACCACGACGGTAATGAGATTACGCACTGCCCGTACTGCCACCGCCTGCTCGTGCTCCCCAGCAAGGAAGCCTAACGATGACGGCGGCACCCAACAATTCATTGCAACTTGAGGGAAAAACGATCCTGCTGGGCATTACCGGTGGGATCGCCGCCTATAAGTCGTGCAATATCGTGCGCCTGCTGCAAAAGCGCGGTGCACGCGTCAAGGTCGTCATGAGCGAGCATGCCACGGAGTTCGTAGGTCCGCTTACCTTCCGCGCGCTCACCAACGAGCCGGTCGCGGTGGATCTGTTCGACGACCCCTCCGACCCCATCCACCACATTTCGCTCGCTCAGGAGCCTGATCTGGTGGTCGTGGCGCCCGCCACGGCCAATATCATTGCCAAGATGGCCAATGGTATCGCCGATGACCTCATTTCCACAACGCTGCTCGCCACACCGCGACCGATCGTGATCGCACCGGCTATGAACAACGGCATGTGGAAGGCGCCGGCCACGCAGGCCAACATGAACACACTGCGCGACCGTGGCGTCCATGTGGTGGGCCCGGGCAGCGGCTACCTCGCCTGCGGCGACGTGGACACCGGACGCATGAGCGAACCCGAGGACATCGTCGAGGCCATCTGCGAGGTGCTCAATCCCGTGCCGCAGGACTTGGCAGGCAAGCGCATCGTCATCACGGCCGGCCCCACGCATGAGCCGATCGATCCGGTGCGCTTTATCGGCAACCGTTCATCGGGTAAGATGGGCATCGCGCTGGCGAGGGAGGCGGCGCGGCGCGGCGCTAAGGTCACACTCGTGCTGGGACCGACATCGCTCGATGTTCCACGCGGCGTTGAGTGCGTGCGTGTGCAGACCGCCGCAGAGATGCTCCAAGCGGCGCTGAGTGCCTTCCAGGCGGCCGACGCGGCCATTTGCGCGGCTGCCGTCGCCGACTATACGCCCGCGGCCCCTGCGGACCACAAGCTCAAAAAGGCTAACGAGCGCCTCGATTGCATCGAGCTCGTTGAGACGGTCGATATTTTGGCTGAGCTTTCGCGCCAAAAGGGCAAGCGCCGCGTGATCGGCTTTGCCGCCGAGACCGATAACGTCGTGGAGTACGCGCAGCGCAAGTTGGCCCGCAAGGGTTGCGATATCATTATCGCCAACGATGTCTCGCGCGCCGATTCGGGCTTTGGAACCGATACCAACAAGGCTTGGATTGTGAGCACAACGGGTACGCAAGAACTTCCAGTGCTAACAAAACCCCAGCTCGCAGATACAATTTTGGACTTGCTTCAAAATTTGTAAAAAAGTTCTTGCACAAGGCTAAAGTTTCGGGTTAATATACTCCCTGTTGCGAGCGAGAGCAGAGCAACAAACAAAAACTTCGGGACGTGGCGCAGCTTGGTAGCGCACTTGACTGGGGGTCAAGGGGTCGCTGGTTCGAATCCAGTCGTCCCGACCAGAAGTTTGCAGGTCAGGCACCTAGTGCCTGACCTTTTTTGTTTTAAGCAATTGCTTAATTTTCAGTAAGCAACAGGGTGCCAAAAATCTACCTACGCGATAGTTGCCTTTTGCGGTTAATTGCGCGTTTTGCACACGCATGAGCCGATTTATTAACGCGATATGAATCTACATACGCGTAGCTGGTATACAGCCGAGTACAGGCTGTATTTATCGCGGCGATTAACACAGATATAGCGACTATAACGGACAAGCGTGTCGCTGTATTTATTCCAGTAGTTCACTTGATCGGTGGACAAGTGGGCTGTTGCAACGAAACGCCAGCAGGATGGGCTCCATACGAGGATTCCGCAGAGGTAATGGGAGGGGAGCGCGGCAGACGCTCTGAGAGCTGCTGTATGACCCCATGTCTCCTTAACTCGATAATTTGTGTTTCATGCCACGAATCGGTCGAGCAATTGCCAAAAGGAAGGCCCATAC
>CAKUCJ010000172.1 GCA_934643435.1 uncultured Collinsella sp. | reverse complement strand
TTGGGTGTTCCTATAGTTTTGTCAACCGCCGGGGCTACTCCCGGTAGGGCACCCGGTCGCGCATCACGGCGTATATCGCCCTGAGCCGCTTCCTCGCGACCGCCTTGAGCGCCCGCCCGTGCCCCATGCCCCGCGCCCTGCAGGCCCGGTAGTACTCGCCGTAGCGCCCCGAGGACCTCACCAGGCTGTTGCACGAGAAGATCAGCAGCGACTTGAGCCTCGCGTCGCCGCGCCTGGACGCCCTGACCGACCTCACCGACGTGCCGGAGCTCCTCACCCTCGGGGCTATCCCGCAGTACGAGGCCAGGTGGTCGTGGTCCGGGAACCTGGCGATGTCGACCGACACCGCCAGCTGCGCCGCCGTCCTCGGGCCGATGCCCGGCACGGTGAGCAGGCACGCGTAGGTCTCGTCGCCCTCGAGCAGCGCCGCCGTCTCGGCCTCGAGGGCCCCGGCCTCGTCGAGGGCCTCCGATATCCGGGCGGCCAGGAACCTGACCTGCCTGTTCTCCGCCTCGACGAGCGCCGGCGGGGGCGCGGTGGAGGCCGCCGCGGCCTCCCCGGCGGCCTCGGCCCGCGGCCCATCGGCCCCGGAGCGGGCGATCCCCCACGCCCCGCCGAACCCGGCGAGCAGCTCCAGCCACCGGCGGTCCGACAGGTCGACGGCGGCCTCGAGGGCCGGGCAGGACTCGAGCAGCACCGCGCGCAGGCGGTTCTTGTCCCTGGTCGCGCAGGCGACGACGTGGTCGCGCTGCGAGGAGAGCGCGCGGGCGGCCTCGAGGGCCTCGCCGCGGCCCGGGACCCCCGTCAGGGAGCCCGGCACGCCCAGGGCGGTCCGCGCGATCACCTCGGCGTCGCGCTCGTCGGTCTTGGCCTCGCCGGCGAACAGGCCCGCGGCGCGGCTGGCGGCGAGCCCGGGCAGGTGGGCGACCCCGAGCCCCGCGGCGCGGGCGCGCCTCACGGCGAGGGAGCCTATGTTGCGGAACTGGTCGACCACGACGAGCGTGCCGCCGGGCGCGGAGGCGAACAGCGCGTCGAGCTCGGCCTCCCTGTTGCGGACGGGGGCGCTGGCCAGCACCTCCCCGTCGCGGTCGATCAGGCAGGCCCAGTGCGACGACTTGCCGACGTCGAGGCCGAGCACGGCGGCGGGTCTGGTGGACGGCGCTTTCACGGTGGTATCCTTCCGGTAGTCGTTCGACCGGATGGCCTCCCCTCGGCACTCACATTACCAGCCGCGGCACCTGCCCGGCACTTTCCTATCAGCCGTCGGGGGCGGCGCGTCCCGCGCCGGCAGCACCCAACAGGCCCTCTAGGGGGCAGGGACGTTCGGCCGTGCGCGGGCGCCCGGTCGGCGGCCCGTTCTGGGCGCGCCTCAATCGTAGCCCGAGACGGGCCCGGGCTGACAATCTCGACTGTAATGGACGTTCTTAAATGACTGGGTGTGGCTGCCTGGGCTAGGCTGTTAGGTCGAGTTCGTAGAGAAAGCTTTCGCGCGGCATGTCGTGACGACGCTCTTCGCGGTTGGCGCGGTGCGTGGCCGCGCGCTTAAAGCCGTGCAGCTCGTAGAACTTCCACGAGCAGTTGGAATCGGTGTACAGGTGTGCGCTGGTCGCCCCGCACGAGGACAGATGTGAGATTGCGGCGTCGAGCAGCACCGATCCCACGCCCAGGCCGTGGACGTCAGGGTCGACGGCGAGCAGCGTGACCTCGTTGTCATGCGGCAGTGGGCTTTTCTCGAGCAGGCGGTTGTTGGTTCGAATGGTGGCGCGCACAAACGAGAGATACTCGGCGCACGACTCGGGTTCTAGCTCACGCATCTGCGACAGCAGTGTACGCTCAGTATCCATCCAATGTTCCCTGACGGCGGTGCCGGAGCTATGTCCCGCACGCGCAAGCGAAATGCCACGCGCCTCGCCGTCGATTACGGCGACCTGCGAAAACGTCGAGGATGAAAGACAATAGGCAAGATCGCACGCGGCCTCGAGGCGGTTGTACTCATCGTTATCCGAGTTGTTGTGCCAAAGCTGCTGCAGAATCAGCGCGATGGCGTCGAAGTCTTCGGTATCAAACGGTCGGTAGAGAACCCGCGAGACCATGGTGCCTCTTTCTTTTGCGGATGCATATCGAGCACAGTTCTACCACGCCATTGGCATCTAAATATGGTGCCCCTGTGTTCCATCAACTCACCGCGGCCAGTGCCGCGCCAAAACCATCCGCTCGCAAGCTTTTTCTGCACATGCCTTCGTTGCGGGGTGCATCGGCGCGCTCGATGCGCTACATTGAATCAGTATTTTCAATGCCGCTGCGCGAGCGCTGCAGATCGACGTATCACCGACTCACAGAGCACGGCGGCGTACCAGACAGGAGGACTGCATGGGATCTGATGTGAAGATCGCACGCGCGTTGATCTCGGTTACCGATAAGACGGGCGTCGTCGATTTCGCACGGACGCTGGTTGACGACTTTGGCGTCGAGATCATCTCTACGGGCGGCACGGCTCGTGCCATCGAGGACGCGGGCGTCCCCGTAACCCCCATCGAGGAGTTCACGGGCTATCCCGAGATGATGGATGGCCGCGTCAAGACGCTGCACCCCAAGGTTCACGGCGCGCTGCTTGCCCGCCGCGATTCCGAGCAGCACATGCAGGAGGCCGCTCAGCACGGCATTAAGATGATCGACCTGGTCGTCGTCAACCTGTACGAGTTTGAGAAGACTGTCGCCAACCCCGAGGTCACCTTCGCGGACGCCATCGAGCACATCGATATCGGTGGCCCCTCCATGCTGCGCTCTGCCGCCAAGAACGCCGCGAGCGTCACCGTCATCTCCGACCCTGCCGACTATGATGCCGTCCTGGCCGAGATGCACGAGACCGGCGGCTGCACCACGCTTGCCACCCGTCGTCGCCTGCAGGTGAAGGTCTACCAGACCACCGCCGCCTACGACACGGCTATCTCCCGTTGGCTTGCCGCTCAGGCAAGCGACGTGGCGGACACCTCCGCTAAGCTCGAGATCTCGCTGGAGAAGGTCGATGACCTTCGCTATGGTGAGAACCCGCAGCAGAAGGCCACGGTTTATCGCTTTGCCGAGGGCTGCGAGAACACCGCGAGCTCGCAGTTCCCGCTCGTGGGCTCCGAGCAGATCCAGGGCAAGCCACTCAGCTACAACAACTATCTGGATGCCGACGCCGCCTGGAACCTGGTCCGCGAGTTCGACGAGCCGGCCTGCGTGATCCTCAAGCATCAGAACCCCTGCGGCTCTGCCGTTGCTGAGGACATCACGTCCGCCTACGACCGCGCCTTCGCCTGCGATCCCAAGAGCGCCTTCGGCGGCATCATCGCCTGCAACCGCGAGGTCCCTTACGAGCTCGTTGAGCATTTTGCCGACGAGAACAAGCAGTTCGTCGAGGTCATCATCGCTCCGAGCTACACCGCCGAGGCGCTCGAGCGCATGGCCAAGCGCCCCAACCTGCGCGTGCTGGCTACCGGTGGCGTGGACCACGGCGCCCAGGTGGAGCTGCGCTCCATCGACGGCGGCATGCTGGTGCAGGAGGTCGACCACGTGACCGAGGATCCCGCGACCTTTACGTTCCCCACCGACCGCAAGCCCACCGACGCCGAGATGGCCGAGCTCGAGTTTGCCTGGAAGGTCTGCAAGGGCGTTAAGTCCAACGCGATTCTGGTCTCCAAGGGCAAGGCCGGTATTGGCATGGGCCCGGGCCAGCCCAACCGCGTGGATTCCGCGCTGCTGGCCTGCGAGCGCGCTGAGGACTTCTGCGAGCGCGAGGGCGTGGAGAAGGGCGGCTTTGCCTGCGCAAGCGACGCGTTCTTCCCGTTCCGCGACAACGT
>CAKUCJ010000171.1 GCA_934643435.1 uncultured Collinsella sp. | reverse complement strand
GCCTTTAGACGCGAGCCCGGGGCCCGTGGGTTATACCCTAAGAGCAAACCACCCTTTTTAAGGGTGGTTCTGATTTATGGCGTTTGACAAGGCGATGGCGCATTTAAAGACGAAGGGCTTTGACGATCGCGTGATCGTGCCCCAGGAGGAGACGGCGACGGTCGAGGAGGCCGCGGCGGCGCTGGGGACGGCGCCCGCGCAGATCGCTAAGACGATGGCGTTTGACGTCGACGGCGCTGCGGTACTCGTGCTGTGTGCCGGGGATGCGCGCGTCAACAGCTCCAAGTTTAAGAAGTTCTTCCATGGCAAGCCGCATATGATTCCGGGAGCCGCGGTGGAGGAGGCCGTGGGCCATGCACCCGGCGGCGTCTGCCCCTTTGGCGTTAACGAGGGCGTGGCGGTTTATCTTGACGAGTCCCTTAAACGCTTTGATACCGTCTATCCCGCCTGCGGCGACGACCACAGCGGCGTGGCGCTTTCGGTGTCCGAGCTCGAGGCGGCATCTGACGCCCAGGGCTGGGTCGACGTCTGCCGCGGGTGGGAGCTGCCGACCGCGTAGACCTGCATGTGTCGAATTGTTTTCGGTCCCGTGTCCGTTACTGACGGATGCGGGACCGTTGCTATATAATCGCCTCCGCTCAAATGATTGGAGACGTTATATATGAGTCGGACAAGGCAAGATGGCATCACGCTTAAGCAGTGGCTCCCGCTCATCGGGCTCACCTGCTGCGCGTTCGTGTTCAACACGTCGGAGTTCATGCCCATCGGCCTTTTGACCGACATCGCCGCGTCGTTCTCGCTCACCGAGGCCCAGGCCGGCATCATGATCTCGGTCTACGCCTGGGGCGTCATGCTGCTGTCGCTGCCGCTCATGGTGTTCGCCTCGCGCTTCGAGTTCAAGCGGATGCTGCTGGGCGTGCTGGCTGTGTTCTCGCTGGGCCAGTTCCTGTCCGCCCTGGCGCCGACCTATCCCATCCTGGTCTGCGCGCGCCTGGTGGTCGCCTGCGCGCACGCCGTGTTCTGGTCGGTCGCCTCGATCATGGCCTCGCGCCTGGTCGACACGCGTCACGGGGCGCTCGCCATCAGCATGATCGCTACGGGCTCGTCCATCGCGCAGATTTTCGGCCTGCCGCTCGGCCGCGCCATCGGCCTTGCCGTTGGCTGGCGCATGACGTTTGCCGTGGTCGGAGCCTTTTCTACCGTTGCGGTGGTGTACCAGGCCGCCGTGTTCCCGACCATGTCGGCTGGCGAGCGCTTTACGCTCAAGCAGCTGCCCGAGCTGCTCAAGAACCCGTTCCTCATCGCGCTCTATGTGGTCACGGTTTTCATGGCGACCGGCTATTACGCGGGCTACAGCTATATAGAGCCTTTCCTGGCTCAGGTCGCACATGCCGATGCGAGCGCCATCACCATGACGCTGACGGCGTTCGGCTGCTCCGGCCTGGTGGGCAGCTGGCTGTTCGGCCGTCTGTTCGACGGGCACCGTTTCCCATTCCTGGCCATCACGCTCTCCGGCGTGCCGGCCGCCTTGCTGCTTATGGGCCCTGCCGCGTCTTCGCTCGCGGCGGTCCTCGCCGTCTGCGCGCTGTGGGGCTGCTGCGCCACGGCCTTCAACGTGGCGTTCCAGGCCGAGCTCATCAAGTACACGCCGGCGGACTCGTCGGCCGTCGCCATGTCGATCTTCTCGGGTTTGTTTAACCTCGGCATTGGCACGGGCACCGCGATCGGCGGCGCCGTGGTTTCGGGCCCCGGTATTGCCTGGATCGGCTACGCAGGCGGAGCGATCGCCGTCGTGGGCGTCATCCTCGCCATTACGGTAATGTTCCCGGCCATCCGCCGCGCCAAACCCGTTGCCTAGCCACATTCCACCCTTTAGTTGCGGTGAAATAGTTCCCGGATAGCGGCCCAAGCCCGATTACAGGAACTATTTCACCGCAACTTATTTGGAATGCGGTAGAAGGATGGCCTTTTTGCCGTGTTCGGCATCGCCGCCGAACCGCCACCAGCATTTTTCGAGTTGCGCGGTTTTACCACTGATTCCACGCGATTGCCGTCGAAACAATTCGAGCGATTTTGTTTCATTTTGGGTATATTCGCGTCCATTTGCGAACTTTCTCCGCAGAATCAAGCATCTCAAAGGGGGTAAATGGTCCCGAGGTGGCATTTTTGGTTAGTGAGAGAGCTCCGGACGACCGCGCAACTCGATTTTTGCTGGTGACTGGGAAACGCAACCGGACCATGCGCTAAAAGAGCCCCGTCCCAAATTAGCCACTCTGCTGGGCATACAATGGATGTCGTTGTGTGAGACGTGCCGGGAGGGTGCTATGTGGGCATACGAGACGACGTTCTATCAGATTTATCCGCTGGGCTTTTGCGGAGCTCCGCGCGAAAACGCCGCGCCTGTTGCCGAGGATGAGCTCGCTCAGGCCGCCGATGCCGCACCCAACCCCGATGCCCCCATCATGAAGATCGCCCAATGGGCCGACTACCTGCAGGAGCTCGGTATTGGCGCTGTGCTCATCAATCCGCCCCTTGAGTCCGACAGCCACGGCTACGACACGCGCAGCCTGCGTCATATCGACCGTCGCCTGGGTGGGGATGCCGACTTTGCCGCCGTGTGCGAGACGCTGCACGCCCATGGCATCCGCGTGGTGCTCGACGCCGTCTTCAACCACGTCGGCCGCGGCTTTTGGGCCTTCCGCGATGTGCAGGAGCGTAAGTGGGACTCGCCGTACAAGGACTGGTTTCACATTAGCTTTGACGGCGACTCCTGCTATGGCGACGGCTTTTGGTACGAGGGCTGGGAAGGCCATTTTGAGCTCGTGAAGCTCAACCTGCAAAATCCCGCCGTAGTCGATTATCTGCTCGAGTCCGTGCGCCGTTGGGCCGAGGCCTTTGACGTCGACGGCCTGCGCCTAGACGTCGCCTATATGCTCGACCGCGACTTCATGCGCCGTCTGCACGCTTTTTCCCGCGAGCTCAAGCCCGACTTTGTGCTGATCGGCGAGACGCTCCACGGCGACTACAGCCAGATCGTCAACGACGAGATGCTCGACTCCTGCACCAACTACGAGTGCTACAAGGGCCTGTACTCCAGCTTTAACTCGGTCAATATGTTCGAGATCGCCCACTCGCTGCACCGTCAGTTTGGCGGCGATCCGTGGTGCATCTACCGCGGGAAGCACCTGCTGTCGTTTGTCGACAACCACGATGTGCCGCGCCTGGCGAGCATCCTCACCGATAAGTCGTGCCTGCGTCCCGCCTACGGCATGCTCTTTGGTATGCCGGGCATTCCGTGCGTCTACTACGGCAGCGAGTGGGGGATTGCCGGCGAAAAGGGCGGCCCCGATGGCGACTGGGCGCTGCGCCCTGCGCTTGACGAGCCGGCGCCCAACGAGCTGACGGCATTTGTCACACAACTGGCGCACCTGCACTCGGAAAACGACGCGGCGGCCCGCGCCCTCAACTACGGCGCCTATCGCAACGTGGTGATCCAGAACAAGCAGCTGCTGTTCGAGCGCGCCTGCGACGACGCGACGGTGCTCGTGGCGGTCAATGCCGTGGACGAGCCCTATACCTTTGGAGCCGGCGAGCTCAACGGCTCTTTCGTCGACCTGCTTGCCGATGGTGCGCCCACGGTCGAGCTGTCGGGCTACCTTGAGCTTGCACCCTACGAGGTGCGCTATCTGCTGAGGGTCTAATTCATGGCTGCGCCGGACGAGGGATATCTGCATATTGAGCATGGGTTTGAGCCCGTGTTCGACGAGCGCTCGCGCATCTTGGTGCTGGGGTCGTTTCCCTCGGTGCTCTCGCGCGCCAACGCCTTCTATTATGGCAACCCTCAGAAC
>CAKUCJ010000170.1 GCA_934643435.1 uncultured Collinsella sp. | reverse complement strand
GTCCCGCTGCGCACTACGTGCGGCGGGGCCTCCTTCTGTCCTGCGGAAAGATTCTGGGGCTAACGGGCGGGGCCCGCCGGCTCGTTGTCGTGGCGGGCGCTGTTTGGGGTGCTCGATGGGTTGTCTCGCTAGGTAAAAATTTGTTCGCGGTGGTATCGTTGCTGTGGGTTTAATTCGATATGAAAGGGTGACTTTGGTGTCCCAGATGGATTCTACGCTCTCCTATATTGCCGACCAGTTGAAGGCGCTGACTGCAATTGCTTCTCCTACGGGGTATACCCGTGCGGCTACTGATTATCTGATGGAGACGCTTCGCGAGATGGGGTTTGGGCCTGAGCGTTCCAATAAGGGCAATGTGCTCGTTGGGCTTGGTGGCGAGGGTGAGCCGCTCGTGTTGGCGAGCCATGTCGATACCCTGGGTGCTATGGTGCGCTCCATTAAGGACAATGGTCGCCTGCGCCCCACGACCCTTGGTGGGCATCAGTGGTCTACGGCCGATGGCGAGAACTGCACTGTCTACACGCGCGATGGCAATGTCTATACGGGTGTGGTTCTCAACACCGAGCCTTCGGCGCATGTGGCCGACGAGCCGGTCAAGACCGTCGAGAAGAACATGGAGATCCTGCTCGATGAGAACGTCGACAGCAAAGACGACGTGCTCGAACTGGGTATTCAGACTGGTGACATCATCGCCATGGATCCGCGCACTACGGTAACGGAGAGCGGCTACATTAAGAGCCGCTTTTTGGACGACAAACTGTCTGCGGCGATTCTGCTGGGCTTGGCGCGCGCCGTCGCTGCCGGCGAGGTAACGCTTTCGCGCAAGGTGTCGCTGCTCTTTACCGTGTACGAGGAGGTTGGCCACGGCGGCGCCTTTGTGCCGGCCGATACGCGCGAGATGATCAGTGTGGACATGGGCTGTGTGGGCGACGATCTGGGCTGCACCGAGCGCATGGTGTCGATCTGCGCCAAGGATTCGGGCGGGCCGTACAACTACGACCTGGTGACGACGCTGTCCAACATCGCGCGCGAGCTGGAGCTCGACTACGCGATTGATGTGTACCCGCATTACGGATCGGACGTCGAGGCCACGCTTTCGGCCGGCTATGACATTTGCCACGGCCTGATCGGCCCGGGCGTGTACGCGAGCCACAACTACGAGCGCAGCCACATCGACGGCGTGCGCAACACCTACGAGCTGGTCCGCGCCTACGTCCAGCGTTAGACGCACCGATAACGGCGCTGGCCAGCATGTCTAGAAAGCCAGCGCCACCCACCCTCAATAAGTTGCGGTGAAATAGGGACTGTTTAAGCGTTTCAAGCGCGAAAAGTCCCTATTTCACCGCAACTTAGGAGGAAGGCCGTTATCTCTGCACGTGCCGTAGCACCTCAACGGCGGCGTTTACCTCTATCGTGCGGCGCTCGAGACCGCGGCGGATGGCCTCGAGGCGATTTCCTGCCGTTGCCCATGCACTTTGTGAGAGGATTTCGACTGCCTCGTCGACGAACCCATCGAGGTGCGATGCATCGAACCAATCGAGTGAGTCGGCAAACGCCAGCTGAGTGGAAGGGTTCGGCCCAAACGGTTTGGCGGCAAACCCAAACTCCCCGGCAACGAGCGTGGCGGTTGGCACGTTGTACCACAGGCAATTGCCACTATCGAACAGCGGTGCAGGCCGTATTTCCAGCGTGTCGACGTTGCGGATGATGCCGAAGTTTCGCCAGTGGCGGTCGCTGTTGGCCAGGAGGGCATCGCAGACGATCATCTGCGACATGGATCTTCTCACGGCAGCTTCGTCAGCCCCGTGCCTGCCAAGATACCGGCAGTATCGATCGTATGTCGAGCTTCCTCGCTG
Source organism: uncultured Collinsella sp. (assembly GCA_934643435.1). GTDB lineage: Bacteria > Actinomycetota > Coriobacteriia > Coriobacteriales > Coriobacteriaceae > Collinsella. The sequence goes on along the minus strand of CAKUCJ010000170.1, from coordinate 2,069 downwards.
ACCACCAAGTGCATCCCTGATATAAGCTGCCGGCACGTATTCCTCGCGGCCATTAAGAAAGTCATCGCATAGACATACGGGCCCGTCGAACATGCGCTCGACCGTATAGGGAACAAACTCACCTTTGGATAGCAGACGCCGATGTAGAGCTGTTGCAACCGCCTCGTTAAACGGTCGCTGATCGTCCATTCCGCATCCTTTGACCAGGATACGAACGCCATCGCGGATCATCCAGGATTTGGGGAGCTCGCCCTCGGACGTATTGTCGGGATTTTTTAGTCCGATACCCTCAAGCCAGCCTGAACGTTGCTCGGGTGCCGACCGTTCAAAATCGTTCTCGAAGTAATTGAGGTGCTGCCAATCGAGCTCATCGCAGTCGACCGGCATCAGCCAGTAGCAATCCGAAAGCGAAAGGCCAAGACACTGAACCGGAACTTCAACACCGCTGTCAATTCCCAGCTCGCGATAGCGCGAGATGAGTCCGGGGCGGACGTCGGGTACCGACCGGTGACTCCACCACGTGTTGAGTGCCCGTTTATTCACCGTTGGGGAAGAGCTCGAGCACGTGCCAAACGGCATCCTTCGCGTATCGAGTATCTCGGCAATTTCAAAGGAAAATTCGCGCGTTGGGTCAAACGAGACATGCGCGACCTCGTGGTCGGCTGACATCAACGTGAACTTGCGCCCTACGTCAGCTGCGGGACGGCGCCCGCGCTTACGGACCTTTTGATAGCCAATCGCGGAATCGTACTCAACCATTTTCCGTCCACCGACGAAATCGCACACGAGCGTTCCCGATGCAGCCAGTTGCGATATACGGGCCTTCGTAACGCCTAGCAGACGCGCAGCGTCACCCATGGATATATAGTTGGAAGTACTCATCTACCGCATCACCTCGTTAAGTATTCTATTCGTTAAATATAGCAATCACAAACATCATAATACTTAACAAAGTTGCGGTGAAATAGGGACTGTTTGGCGGCTTGAAACGCTTAAACAGTCCCTATTTCACCGCAACTTATTGAGAGGTTCCGGCTATTTGAGGGCGGCGGTGACGGTGCCGCCGCCGAGGACGATGTCGCCGCGGTAGACTACGACGGCCTGGCCGGGGGCGATGGCTCGCTGCGGCTCGTCAAAGGTCAGGAGTATCTGCCCATCGGCGCTGCGTGTAAGAGTTGCCGCCTGATCTTTCTGACGGTAGCGGTACTTGGCGCCCACGCGGATGCCGCCGGCGTCAAGCTCGGCCTCCATGCGCGCGGCAGGGGCGCTCCAGATCCAGTCGTTGGCCGTGAGCGCGGTGGCCGTCAGGTCCTCGGCTTCGCCCAGATGCACGGTGTTGTTGGCGGCGTCGACGCCCGTCACGTACACGGGATGCGCCATTGCGACGCCCAGACCCTTGCGCTGGCCGATGGTGTAGCGCAGCGCGCCGTTGTGGCGCCCAACTACGCTGCCGTCGCGCCATACGATGTCGCCCGGTGCGGCGGGGCGCCCGCAGCGGCGCTCGATATAGCCTGCGTAGTCGCCGTCGGGAATAAAGCAGATGTCCTCGCTTTCGGCCTTCTTGGCGTTGGCAAAGCCCTGCTCGGCGGCAATGCGGCGCACGTCGCGTTCCTTATCCAGGCCCGCCAGCGGAAAGATCGTGTGCGCGAGGCGTTCTTGCGTAAGCGAATACAAAAAGTAGCTCTGGTCCTTTTTGGGATCCTCGCCGCGGTGCAGCTGCCACGTGCCATCGGGCGCCTGGCTCGTCTTGGCGTAATGGCCCGTGGCGATATAGTCGCAGTCCATGCTCAGCGCAGCGTCCAGCAGCGCGCCAAACTTGACGTGACGGTTGCAGATGATGCAGGGGTTGGGCGTCAGTCCCTCCTGGTAGGCGGTCACAAAGCGCTCGATCACGCTGCGGTCGAACGTCTGCTGCAGGTCGAGCACGTGGTGGGGCATCCCTAGCCGCTCGGCAACGGCCTTCGCGTCGGCGATGTCGCGGTCGACCTTGCTCACGCCCGTGGCGGGATCGGGCGCGGGGCAGGTGAGGCGCATCGTGGCGCCAACGCATTCGTAGCCCTGGCTTTTGA
>CAKUCJ010000169.1 GCA_934643435.1 uncultured Collinsella sp. | reverse complement strand
GAGGTCGTGGCGCAGCCGCGCGGCAAGCGCATCACCAAGATGATGCTCATGTCGGGTGGCGAGAAGAGCCTGACGGCGCTCGCCCTGCTCTTTGCCGTGTATCGCACGCGCACGGTGCCGTTCTATGTGCTGGACGAGGTCGAGGCGGCGCTCGATGACGCCAACCTGTCCAAGCTCATCGGCGCCCTCGATGTCCTGCGTTCCGATACGCAGCTCTTGGTCATTTCGCATCAGCGCCGTACTATGGAGGACGCTGACGTTCTCTACGGCGTTTCGATGCAAGCCGACGGCGTCAGTCGCGTCGTCTCGCAAAAACTCGATCGCGAAACCGGAAAGGTCGTGAATGCATAATGGGATTCTTTGACGCACTCTCGCGCGGACTCGAGCGCAGCCGCGAGGCCCTCAACGAGGTCTTCTACTTTGGCGGCGAGGTCGACGAGGATTTTTGGGAGGATCTTGAGGACACCCTCGTCATGGGTGACATGGGCGCCGAGGTCGCCATTCAGGTCTCCGATGACCTGCGCGACGCCGCGGCCAAGAAGAACCTCAAGACCGCCCCGCAGCTTCGCCGCGCCCTGGCCGAGCAGCTCGAGGGCCATTTTGTGCTTGTTGAGCGCGATCCGTTTTCCGACACGCCGAGCTGTGTGCTGTTTGTGGGCATTAACGGTGCCGGCAAGACCACCACGGTCGGCAAGATTGCGAGCGCCATGGCCGCCCGCGGCAAGAACGTGGTGATCGGTTCGGCCGACACCTTCCGCGCCGCCGCCATCGAGCAGCTCGATGTGTGGGGCCAGCGTGCCGGCGTACCGGTTATCAAGCGTGACCGCGGCTCCGATCCGGCGAGCGTGTGCTATGACGTGCTCGACGAGGCCGATAAGCGCGGCAGCGACCTGGTGCTCATTGATACCGCCGGTCGTCTGCACACGAGCCCCGAGCTCATGCGCGAGCTTGCCAAGGTGGTCAATGTGACCCGTAAGCGCGCCGCCAATATGGCCGCCGGTCCCATGCCCGTTTCGGTCGTGCTTGTGATCGATGCCGCCACTGGCCAGAACGGTCTGAACCAGGCGCTCGAGTTTAACGAGGCGCTGGGCCTGGACGGTATTATCATGACTAAGCTCGACGGTACGGCTAAGGGCGGTATCGCCATGGCCGTGGCCGAGAAGCTCAAACTTCCGATCCTGCGCATTGGCGTGGGCGAGCAGGTCGATGACCTGCAGGAGTTTAACGCCAAAGATTTCTGCCGCGCCCTGGTGGGCGAGTCCAACTAAGGAGTGACTAGTGTTTGATTCCCTGAGCGATCGCCTCAACGACACATTTGACCGCCTGCGCGGCAAGGGTAAGCTGACCGAGGCCGATATCACCTCGGCCATGCGTGACATTCGCATGGCACTGCTCGAGGCCGACGTCAACTTTAAGGTCGTCAAGGAGTTCGTTGCCAAGACCAAGGAGCGCTGCATGACCGCCGAGGTCATGGAGTCGCTGTCGCCGGCGCAAAACGTCGTCAAGATCGTGCTCGACGAGCTCACCGAGATGCTTGGCTCAACCGAGAGCAAACTCGTCTTTAGCAACCGCATTCCCAATGTCATCATGCTCGTGGGCCTGCAGGGCTCCGGTAAGACCACGGCTGCCGTTAAGCTTGCCTACCTGCTCAAGAAGCAGGGCCGCTCGCCGCTGCTCGCCGCGTGCGACGTCTACCGTCCCGCCGCTGCCGACCAGCTGGCCACGCTCGGTGGCGAGATCGGCGTACCGGTCTTCCGCGGCGACGGTGCGCACCCGATCGACATTGCCAAGGGCGCCATCCAGGAGGCCGTCGACCACTTGCGTGACGTGGTGATCGTCGATACCGCCGGTCGTCTTCAGATCGACGAGCAGATGATGCAGGAGGCCGTCGACATCAAGAAGGCCGTCAAGCCCGACCAGGTGCTGATGGTCGTCGACGCCATGACCGGCCAGGACATCGTCAACGTCGTCTCGACCTTTGCCGAGCGCACCGACTTTGACGGTGTGATCATCTCCAAGCTCGACGGTGACGCCCGTGGCGGCGGCGCGCTTTCGGTGCGTCAGGTGACCGGCAAGCCCATCAAGTTCGTGAGTATGGGCGAGAAGCCCGATTCGCTGGAGCCGTTCTATCCCGACCGCATGGCCAAGCGCATTCTGGGCATGGGCGACGTCGTCGGCATTATCGAGAAGGCCCAGGAGGCGGCCGATGCAGAGCAGCTCGAGGCTGCCGAGCGTATGCTGCGCGAGGGCTTTACCATGAACGACATGCTCGACCAGATGAAGGCCGTCAAGAAGATGGGCGGCATGAAGGGTATCCTGGGCATGCTTCCCGGCGGTCAGCGTGCGCTCAACCAGATGGGCGGCAACCTTGACGAGGGCATCTTCGATAAGAACGAGGCCATCATCATGTCGATGACCAAGGAGGAGCGCCTGCGTCCCTCCATCATCAACGGCCAGCGCCGTGCTCGCATTGCCAAGGGCGCCGGCGTGACCCCCACCGAGGTCAACAGCCTTATGAAGCAGTGGGGCGAGATGAACAAGATGATGGGCCGCATGCGCACGATGGCCAATCAGGTGCAGGCCGGCGGCAAGAAGGGCAAAAAGGGAAAGAAGGGCAAAAAGATGCGCATGCCCAATATCCCTGGCCTGGATGCTATGGGCCTTGGCGGCATGGGCGGCCTGGGTGGCCTGGGTACGGGCGGTCCCAAGTCCGATATGGAGCTGCTGCGCCAGATGGAAGCGCAGATGCGCAATAAAAAGTAACGGCTAACTAAGTCGTGTATGGCGAAGGCCGCCTGGATGGTATTCCAGGCGGCCTTCGCCGTTGGTGCGTCATTTGTTGCAAGCGTTAACGCGTGATGACCTCGATTGCCTGCGTTAGTGGCAACCGCAGCCCTCGTGACCCTCGTGGTCGTGGTGACCGTGGCAGCCGCAGGACTCACCATGCTCGTGGGTGTGCTCGTGGTCGTGACCATGGCAGTCGCAGGTGGCCTCGCCGCTCTGCGCGAGCGTGCCGGCGATGAGGGCCTCGACGCAGGCGTCGCAGCTGCCCTGGGCGCCCGCATAGACGGTGATGCCGGACTGGGAGAGTGCGTTGATGGCGCCGCCGCCGATGCCGCCGCAGATGAGCGTGTCGACGCCGCCGTTGGCGAGCAGGCCCGCAAGGGCGCCGTGGCCGGTGCCGCCGGTGCCCACGACCTGCTCGTTGAGCACCTTGCCATCTTGGATGTCGTAGATCTTGAACTGCTCGCTGCGGCCAAAGTGCATAAAGATGTTGCCGTTGTCGTACGTGGTTGCCACCCTCATGGTGTCGACCTCCTTTGCTGGCCATGCGGCCGTCGTCGTGGGTGTGGGGGAGTACGCGATATTGCCGCCCTCGATGACGAGCGCTCGTCCGTTGACCAGTGCGTTTGCCACCTTGCGATGCGCGCGGCTGCAGATGGCCGCCACGGTGGCACGTGCGATGCCCATTTGCTGGGCGACCGCCTCTTGATTGAGACCTTCCAGATCGCAGAGGCGCAGCACCTCGAGCTCGTCGACGGTCATGTCGATGGCGTCTCCGCTGGCAAGGCCATCAGGGGTAAAGCCGCGGTACTCGGGGATAATCCCGACGCGGCGCAGTTTTTCGCGTCTTCCTGCCATACACTCTCCAAATCTGACATATGTCAATAATAGGATAGCGCTTGAGTGGTGCAGCGCAAGGCATTTTGGCATATGTCAGAAAATGCAGCGGAGTTGTGCGTGCGATTGCGGAGCCGCGCTGCCGTGCATTGCATGTGCCGGACTAAGTGTCCAATCCGACACTCGCGCACCTGGGCTAGAATAAAAAATAGCCTATAGGCTACCGACAGGAGGGTCAATGAGCAAGGCTGATCAACAGTTTGTAACCATGTGCCGCGATATTCTGGACCATGGCACCACCACCGAGGGCCA
>CAKUCJ010000168.1 GCA_934643435.1 uncultured Collinsella sp. | reverse complement strand
TCGCCCACCGCATGCGTACGGTAGAAAATGCCGACAAGATCGTCGTGCTCAAAGATGGCGTGGTCGCCGAGCAGGGTGCCCCGGCGCAACTCAAGGCGGCAGGCGGAGAATTCGCCCGTATGGTCGCGCTGCAAAAGGAAGCAGCAGCCTGGCAGCTGTAGGACTGTGGCAAAGGGACTGTTCCATAATGTGACAAAGGGACAGTCCCTTTGTCACATTATGGGGATGGTGGAAATCGAAGGTGAATATTTTTCCGCGAAGTGAACGACCTTATTTGGACCCCCGGAGCATCGACACTTTTAGGAGTTGGTTTCCTGCGGTTTTGGCAAGTTTTTCCCGCGGTTTTGTTGACGAAAAATGCAGATGCTTCGGGGGCCCGATTTGACTCGTTCACTTCGCGGAAAAGTATTCACCTTTGATTCGCAAGGGCGGGGGGCGGATACCCGTGGGGGTGCGGATCTGCGTCGTGGCGAGCGGAATGTTAAAAATCTGGCGAGCCGTGCGTTAAGATTTCCAAAAGTTAGTTATGGCTGACCAAAAATGTTGGATAAACTATTTTTCGATAGTGTGCTCGAGCAAGTTTGGTAACTCGGGTGCGGAGGCACCACGCCGCGATTCGTGCGGCAAAAGGGAGACGTAACATGAAGAAGTCGACGTTTAACACTTTGCTTGTCGGTGGCGGTTTTCTGCTTGGCACGGCCGGCATCAAGCTGCTCACCAGCGTTCCGGTCAAGAACGCCTGCGTGCAGGGTATCGCGTGCGGCATGCGCATCAAGAACGGCTACCAGGACATGGTCGAGCAGGCAAAGGCCAACGTTGACGACATGGTCGCCGAGGCTGCCTACATCACCCAGAGCGAGGCTGACGCTGCGAGCAACGCGGCCGAGTAGCGCTCCCGGGCACAAACTATGAGATTCTCGATTATCAGCGAGATCCCCGGCAGGACCCGCCTCCAGTTGGCGGGTCCTGTGCCAGAGAGCGATCTCGATGCGCTTCTAAAGCTCGGCGGCGAAATCGACGGCGTGCGCAAGGTGCGCGTCTACGGACGCATCGGGCAGATGGCGCTCGAATACGACGAGCCGCGCCGCGACGCCGTGCTGGCCGCCGTCGGCGCGCTCGATGCCCGGGCCATCGCCGATGCCAAGTCGGGCTACGTGATGCAGCTCGAGCCGCGCAAGCACAAGCTTGTCATGGATCTGGCGACGCTTGTCGGCGTCCACTACGCGCGCCGTTGGTTTTTGCCCACGCCGCTGCGTGCCGTCTTTGTCGTTGCCGGCTACATGGCTTTTTTGCGCGCAGCCCTCCACGAGCTCGCGCAGCCGCGCCTGACCGTTCCCGTGCTCGACGCGTCGGCCATCGGCATCTCGTTCGTCAAGCGCGACGTCGACACCGCGGGCCAGACGATGTTCCTGCTCAACGTGGGTGAGCTGCTCGAGGACTACACCCGCGCCATGAGCGAAAATGAGCTCATCAACTCGCTGCTCGACGTGCCCGACAAGGCGCAAAAGGTTGTCGGTGACACCGAGGTGAGCGTCGCCGCCACCGAGCTTGAACCCGGCGACCTGGTCGCCGTGCGCACCGGCATGTCCATCTGCATCGACGGCGTAGTCGAGCAGGGAAGCGCCATGGTCAACCAGGCGACCCTGACCGGCGAGCCGCTGGCCGTCGAGCGCAGCGTGGGCGACGACGTGTTTGCCGGCACCGTCGTCGAGGACGGCAGCATCCTGGTGCGCGTGCGCGCCAACACGGCCCAGACCAAACTGCGCTCAATCGTCTCGCTCGTTCAGACGGCCGACTCGCTCAAATCCGAGGGCCAGTCGCACATGGAGGACCTCGCCAACAAGATCGTTCCGTGGAACTTCCTGCTTGCGGGCCTGGTCGCGCTCACCACGCGCAGTCTCATTAAGACCTCCGCGGCGCTGATGGTCGACTACTCGTGCGCGCTCAAGCTCACGGGTTCGGTCGCCGTCATGACCGCCATGAGCGACGCCGCAAAGATGGGCGTCATGGTTAAGGGCGCCAAGTACTTTGAGTCGTTTGCCAAGGCCGATACCATTGTCTTTGATAAGACCGGCACACTGACCGAGGCCCAGCCGCGCCTGGCTTGCGTGCTGACGACCGACGGTTGGAGCGAGGACGAGGTCCTGCGCCTTTCCGCCTGCCTGGAGGAGCATTTTCCGCATCCTGTGGCCCGCGCCGTCGTCAACGCCGCGGGCGAGCGCGGGCTCGAGCATCGCGAGCGCCATGCCGCCGTCGAGTACATCGTGGCGCACGGCATTGCCTCGTCCATCGAGGGACGTCGCGCAATTATTGGCTCGGCACACTTTGTATTTGAGGATGAGGGCGCGCAGCTCGAGTCCGACATCAAGGAGCGCATCGAGTCCCAGATGCAGGGCCTGTCGCCGCTCTACCTGGCGGTCGATGGCACGGTCGTGGGCGTGCTCGGCATCGAGGACCCGCTAAAACCTGGGGTGCGCGAGGCCATTGCCGACCTGCACGCGCTGGGCGTCAAACACGTCGTCATGCTTACGGGCGACTCCGAGCGCACGGCAGAGCGCATCGCGCGCGAGGCGGGCGTCGACGAGTTTAAGGCCGAGCTGCTGCCCGAGGACAAGTACGCCTATGTGGAACGCATTAAGAGCGAGGGGCGCCATGTTGCCATGGTGGGCGACGGCGTCAACGATTCGCCGGCGCTCGGTTTGGCCGACGTGGGCCTGGCCATGGGTGGCGGAAGCGACATCGCCAAGGAAGTCGCCGATATCATCCTGACCGATACGGATCTGGCCGCGATCGTGCGCCTGCGCCGCATGAGTCAGGGTCTCATCGACCGTCTGACGAGTTCGTATTCCAAGGTGATGCTCACCAACTCGGCGCTGTTGGCATTGGGTATTACCGGCATGATCACTCCGCAGACGTCGTCACTGCTGCACAACGGCTCAACGATCGCCTACAGCCTGGGCAACGCAAAGGCGTACCTGCGTTAACAGACGTGTTCGCCCACGTTATCTGGCCTGCGCCCAGACGGCATCGGTGTCGTCCGGGCGCAGGCCTTTTGCGTTTGGATGCCAACGTATGGGTTGATTCGTTTTGCGTCGACCATGCTGAGTCGCTTGCCGCGCGTGCGTTTATTGGGCAGGCGGCGGAGGCGGGGGCATTGCTGTTCTTTCCGGTGCATATCGCCAAGGACGTGCTGTACGTTGTCCAACACGAGCTGAAGCGCAGCGTTCTTGCCAGCGGGGGATCGCTCGGCGAGGCGTCTGCCCGTGCAATTGGCGATGCGGCGTTGGCGTTTGTTCGGAACATGACCGAAAACGCCACGGCCGTGGGTGCAGATGCGTCGGACCTTTGGCTGGCCGACAAATATTTAGCGCTCCATCGCGATTACGAGGACAACTTGGTGCTCGCCGCGTGCAAGCGCGCACAGGTCGATTACTTGTTGACCAACGATCGCAAGCTGCTCGAACATGCCGATATTGCGGCAAAAACGCCACGCCAAATGATGCCGATTCTGGCTTTGGCCGAACGTGGCGGGCGGGTATCCCGATAGCGCCTGGCTGTCTGCGTGGCCTTCGGAACGTTGGCGCTCCGAAGGCCACGCATGCTTAAATTACAAAAGCGCTGCCTTGATGGTGGGAGCTTCGGCGAGCTTCTCGGTGGCCTTTTCGTCGGAATCGTTCAGTGCGGCCAGGCTGCGGTAGACCCACTCGTTGACCTGGGTTTTTTTGACGCCTACGGTTTGCATGAGGGTTCCTACCTCGCGGATTGCTGCGAACAGGTCGGCCTTGGGGCCTGCGAGCTGAATCGCGAGCCCATAGTAGGCAGTGACGCCGCGGTTTTCGCTTACGTGGTCGATGAAGTCTTCGACGGTCTGGAGCTGCTCGGCGAGGGCGGCGTCATCGTTGGAGTCCAGCGCAACAAGGGCGTTCGACACCGTGAGGGCGGGGTGTCCGCAGGGGACGAAGCCCTCGATGACATCCATCGAGGGCTTCGTCC
>CAKUCJ010000167.1 GCA_934643435.1 uncultured Collinsella sp. | reverse complement strand
TAGAACGTCTGCTCGTAGTCGCTGTGCTTTTTGGCCGAACGCACCAGGAACTCCTGGTTGGTATTGGTGCCCTTGAGGCCCTTGATAAACGACGCGGCCGCGCGTTCGGTATTGTTCATGCCGGCGAGGATGCGGCGCAGGCCAAAGACAAACGGGCGCATCTGCTCGTCGACCAGTAGGTCCTCGTTGCGCGTACCGGAGGCAACGGGGTCGATAGCCGGGAAGATGCGGCGATCGGCCAGGTCGCGGTCGAGCTTGAGCTCCATGTTGCCGGTACCCTTGAACTCCTCAAAGATGACCTCGTCCATCTTGGAGCCGGTGTCAATAAGCGCGGAAGCCAGGATGGTCAACGAGCCACCGTTCTCGATATTGCGGGCTGCGCCCAGGAAGCGCTTGGGCGGATACAGGGCCGCCGAATCGACGCCACCCGAGAGGATTCGGCCCGAGGCAGGTGCCGCCAGGTTGTAGGCGCGGGCAAGGCGCGTGATGGAGTCGAGCACCACCACGACGTCGCCGCCAAGCTCCACGATGCGCTTGGCGCGCTCGATCACGAGCTCGGCCACGCGAGTATGGTTGTCGGCGGGCATATCAAAGGTGGAGGCCACGACCTCGCCCTTGATGGAGCGTTGCATATCGGTGACCTCTTCGGGGCGCTCATCGACGAGCAGACAGATGAGGTGCACCTCGGGGTTATTGATCGAAATGGACTGGCAGATCTTCTTGAGAATTGTGGTCTTGCCGGCCTTGGGAGGCGACACGATCAGGCCACGCTGGCCCTTGCCGATCGGCGACACGATATCGATGGCGCGACCGGTGATGGAATCCTTGCCGTGCTCCATGCGCAGCGGCTCATTGGGATAGACCGGGGTGAGGTCGCCAAACTTGGGACGGTTGCGGATCTGCTCGGGATCCCTGCCGTTGACGGTCGTGATCTTGGCGAGGCCGGCGCGCTTGTCACCGCCGCGCGAGGGACGCAGCGAGCCCTCGATCACGTCGCCCGTGCGCAGGCGTGCGGAGCGGATGAGGTATGCGGGGACAAAGGCGTCGTCGTTGGACTTCATGTAGCCGTGGGCATGGATGATACCGGAGCTGTCCGGGCGAATCTGCAGGATGCCCTTGATATCGCGGAAGCCCTCGGCCTTCGCGGCAGTGGTGTAAATCTCCTCGACGAGCTCAGCTTTCTTCTTGCCGGTCGTCTCGATCTCGAACTCCTTGGCCTTCTCGCGCAGCTCGGCGACCTTCATGGCCGCGAGCTCCTCGCGCGAAAGCGTGGGCTCGGTGGGAGCGGCGTTGCGCTCCTTGTTGCGCTGCTTGCGGTCGCGCTGGCGGTTGCGACGATCGTTGTTGCGGTCGTCCTTGCGCTCGTTGCGCTCGTCGTTGCGCTTATGCTGACGACGGTTGGGGCGGGTGCCATCTTCGGCCTCGGCACCCTCGGAAGCCGCAGCTGCGGGCGCGTCGGCGCCGGACGGGGCCTCACCCTCTGCCTTGGCTTCAGCGTCGCCGCTAGCGTTGGCCTCGGCATCGGCCTGCTGCTCGGAAGCCTTGGCCTTTGCAGACTTCTTGCGCGTGCGTTTGGGCTTCTCGGTTGCCGGCTGGTCGGCGACCTCGGTCTCGGAGGCAGCGACGGCGCTCGCCTCGGAGGACCCATCGGTGGAGGGCTCGGCATCGGCAGCGGGCTTGACTTTGGCCTTCGTCGAGCGCTTTGCCGCGGTACGGCGGCTGCGGCCGGGGCGGACATCGGCGGGCTCGGCATCGGCAGATGCGGGAGCCTCGGCGGACGGACTGTCCTGGACCGGAGCATCGGCAGGAGCTGCAGACTCAACGGTCACCGCTGCGTTCTGGGCAGCAGCCGCGGCGGCAGCGGCTTTCTCGGCCTCGACAAACGCCTTGGGTTTGCGGCCGCGACGATGCGGGCGCAGAGCCGGGTCAACGGCAGGAATCTCGTTGGCCTCGGTGGACGAAACGGACTCGGCGGAGGGAGCGCTCTCCCCTGACGCGGGACGAGCCGGGGCCTCAACGACCTCAGGAGTCGGCTGCTCGGCAGGCTGCTGCGTCTTGGTTGCCGTGCGACGACGTGTGCGCGGAGCCGGCTTCTCGGCCGGCTGTTCGGCAACGGAAGCCTCGTTGGCCGCAGGCGCCTCGGAAGCAACCGGCGCCGCAAGCTCGGTCAGCGCCGCGGCCTCGCGCTCAGCAGCGCGACGGCGGGCACGCACAACCTGGGCCTCGCTAACCTGCGCCAGCGCACGGGCCTGCGCAACCTCATCGGAAATGGGCGCCGGAGCATCGGCGGCAGCGGGCCGCTTAGCCCGTGTGGTACGCGTCGTGCGACGCTTGGGCTTTGCGACCTCCTCGCCATCCGCAGCGGACTTGGCCACACGACGCGTACGCTTGGGTTTAGCGGATGCAGCCTCCTCACCAGTGAAAGGCGCAGTGCGCGCGGCGGTCTTAGGCGCCTCGGGAGCCGAAGCCTGAGCCGGCGCGGGCGCCACGACCTGGTCCGACGCAACCGGTGCAGCGGGAGCGGTTTGCGCCGTCGTTATTTCGTTTTCTTGCTGTTGATCAGACACAGTGTTTGCTCAACTTTCTTTTCAAGCCCTGTGATCACATGCTCCCTGCATATACCTTCAGGGCGGCTAAACAGTCTAGCTCCGTCCAAAAGCGACGGACATCATTGATCTGTATCGAGATGATTGCGTCAAATACGCAGCGTTAGTGTAACACAACCGCCGCCACCTGCAACTTAGTCATTGGGGACGTTCTTAAACGACTAGCCAAAAGGGACACTCTTTGGTTTTCCGTCCCACAAATCAGACTGTCTCGCCAAAACTATGGCGGTTTACTACGAAAAATCGCCGATCTCCAAACAGAAAACAATTCTCAAAGAATAAAACCGCAGGTAGATCGCTTGCGAATATTTCAAAACAACCGGCGCGGTCAGCATGTTCCGATTCATCGTAGTAAACCGGCATAGTTTCGTATTTCCAGCAGTTCATAATTCGTAAATACGCCGGCTTTTGTGCAAAAAGCCCGACCTCCGCATGGGAGATCGGGCTCTCAAAGCTCAGGTAAGCCAAGCCTGCGCAGTCAAACGACCCGCAGATTACATCTGCTCGGGCGCGGAAACGCCAACGAGGGTGAGCACCAGGGCGAGCGTCACGCGAATGGCGTCGCAAGCGGCCAGACGGGCGCGCGAGAGCTCGGGATCGACGGGACGACCCTCGCTCGGCAGCACCTGGCAGGCGGCGTAGAAGCTGTGGAAGTCGCCGGCAAGCTCCTCGGCAAAGTGCGTCAGACGGAACGGAGCGCGGTCGCGAGCGCAGCTACCGATGAGGTCGGTGAGCTCGTTGAGCTTACGCGAAAGGGCGAGCTCGGTCGGGTCGGTCAGCAGCGAGTAATCGACGTTCTCACCGATAGCCTTGGCGGCAACGGCCTTCATGCCCATCTCGGCGGCCTGCTCGGCGGTAACGTCGGCGGCGCGGCGCAGGATGGAGCACACGCGGGCGTGAGCGTACTGCACGTAATACACGGGGTTGGAGTTGTCGCGCTTCTTAACGGCCTCGATGTCGAAGTCGACCATCTGGTTGGAGCTCTTGGAGATGAGCGTGTAGCGGGCGGCGTCGGAACCGACCTCGTCGACGAGCTCCTGCAGGGTCACCATGGTGCCCTTACGCTTGGACATACGGACGGGCTTGCCGTTGCGCAGCAGGTTGACGAGCTGGCCCAGCAGAACCTCGAACTTGCCGGGGTAGCCAAGAGCGTCGCAGACGCAGCGGACGCGCTCGATGTAGCCGTTGTGGTCGGCGCCCCAGATCTCGATGACGTGGTCGACGCGCTGGAACTTATCCCAGTGATAGGCGACGTCGGAGGCGAAGTAGGTGTACTCGCCGTCGGACTTGATCAGGACGCGGTCCTTGTCGTCGCCCAGGTCGGTGGAACGGAACCACAGGGCGCCGTCCTTGGTGTAGAGGTAGCCCATCTTGTCGAGCTTCTCAAAAGCGCG
>CAKUCJ010000166.1 GCA_934643435.1 uncultured Collinsella sp. | reverse complement strand
GCACCCTTGGCCTCCCAGTACACGTTCTGTGCACCGAGGGCGATGGGGGCAGCCTGAATGCGGTCATGAACCGTGGTGATGTCGATGGTCGGAGGGCAGACGAGCACCTCGACGCCTGCCGGAACCTCGGGCAGAGCCTGAGCCAGCTCGTCGGCGAGCTTGGCAGCCTCGGCGACGTCGTTGTTCATCTTCCAGTTACCAGCGATAAGAAGGGTGCGATTAGGCATCGAGAAGCGCCTCCACTCCGGGCAGGGCCTTACCCTCGACGAGCTCCATGGAAGCGCCACCACCGGTGGAGATCCAGCTCATCTTGTCGGCCAGGTTGAACTTGTTGACAGCTGCGACAGAGTCGCCACCGCCGATGATCGAGGTGCAGTCGGCCTCGGCGACAGCCTCGGCGATAGCCTGGGTGCCGTGAGCGAAGTTGTCGAACTCGAAGACGCCCATGGGGCCGTTCCAGAACACGGTCTTGGCGCCCTTGACGGCCTCGGCGTAAAGCTCCTCGGTCTTGGGGCCGATGTCCATGCCCTCACGATCGTCGGGGATAGCGTCGGAAGCGACGACCTCGGGAACAGCGTCCTCGCCAAAGTGATCGGCAACGCGGTTGTCGATGGGGAGCAGGATCTTGACGCCCTTCTCCTCGGCCTTCTTGAGCATCTCGCCGGCGCGCTCGACCCAGTCCTCTTCCTTGAGGGACTGGCCGACGGTCAGGCCCTGAGCCAGGAAGAAGGTGTAGGCCATGCCGCCACCGATGATCAGGGTGTCAGCGGAGTCGATAAGGTGATCGAGAACGCCGATCTTGGAGGAAACCTTGGAACCGCCGACGATAGCGACGAAGGGACGCTCGGGCTCGGCGAAGATGCCGGTCAGCGTGTCGACCTCCTTCTCGAGCAGGAAGCCGGCAACGGCAGGCAGGTAAGCGGCGGGGCCCACGACGGAACCCTGGGCGCGGTGAGCGGTACCGAAGGCGTCGAGAACGAAGACGTCACCGTAGGAAGCGAGGGTCTTGGCGATCTCGGGATCGTTCTTCTTCTCACGCTTGTCGAAGCGGACGTTCTCGAGAACGAGAACCTTGCCCGGCTCGACGGCGGCGACAGCCTCGGCAGCCTTCTCGCCGTAGGTGTCGGCGACAAAGGCAACGTCGAGACCAGAGAGCTCAGCGAGCTTCTTGGCGACGGGCTCGAGGGAGAGCTCGGGCTGGAAGCCGGTGCCATCGGGACGGCCGAGGTGGCTCATGAGGATGACGCGAGCGTTGTGCTCGACGAGGTAGTTGATGGTGGGCAGGGCAGCCTTGATACGGGTGGTGTCGCCAACGACGCCATCCTTGATAGGCACGTTGAAGTCAACGCGGACGAGAACGCGCTTGCCGTCGACATCGATGTCGCGGACGGTCTTCTTGGTAAAGGCCATGTTTGCTTCTACCTTTCGTACGTGTCTGCCTCCCATTACGGCAGACGATTTCTTATAAAAAGGGCGCGACCCTAGGGTGTAAGCCCTATAAGGCCGCGCCCTTCTTTAGACGCTCAACGAGCTATTCGCTAAAAGCTAAATTAAGCAACGAACTTCTCGAAGTACTTGATGGTGCGGACCATCTGAGAGGTGTAGGAGTTCTCGTTGTCGTACCAAGAGGTGACCTGAACGAGGGTCTGGCCGTTGCCGAGGTCAGAGCACATGGTCTGAGTGGCGTCGAAGATGGAGCCGTGGGTCTCGCCGATGATGTCGGTGGAGACGATGTCATCCTCGTTGTAAGCGAAGGTCTCGGAGATGGTGGCAGCGTAAGCCTTCATAGCAGCGTTGACCTCGTCGACGGTGACCTTCTTGTCAACGACAGCGTAGAGGTTGGTGAGGGAGCCGGTCGGCGTCGGGACGCGCTGAGCAGCGCCGATGAGCTTACCGTTGAGCTCGGGGAGAACCAGGCCGATAGCCTTAGCAGCACCGGTGGTGTTGGGGACGATGTTGACGGCGCAGGCGCGGCTACGACGCTTGTTGCCCTTGCGCTGCGGGCCGTCGAGCGGCATCTGGTCGCCGGTCCAGGCGTGAATGGTGGTCATGATGCCGGACACGATGGGAGCGAAGTCGTTCAGACCCTTGGCCATCGGGGCGAGGCAGTTGGTGGTGCAGGAAGCAGCGGAGATGATGTTGTCCTCAGCGGTCAGCGTCTCATGGTTGACGTTGTACACGATGGTGGGCAGATCGCTGCCGGCCGGAGCGGAGATGACGACCTTCTTGGCGCCAGCGTTGATGTGGGCCTGAGCCTTAGCCTTGCTGGTGTAGAAGCCGGTGCACTCGAGCACGACGTCGACGTCGAGGTCGCCCCAAGGCAGGTTGTTGGCGTCGGCCTCCTTGTAGATCTTGATCTCCTTGCCGTCAACGGTGATGGAATCCTCACCAGCGACGACCTCATGATCGCGAGCATAGTTGCCCTGCGTGGAGTCGTACTTCAGCAGGTAAGCGAGCATATCGGGAGAGGTGAGGTCGTTGATAGCGACGATCTCGGAGCCCTCATGACCGAACATCTGACGGAAAGCCAGACGACCGATGCGACCGAAGCCGTTAATAGCAACCTTTACTGCCATTGTGTCTCCTTTCGTAAGGCCCCCGCAAGCTACAGCGCCCGCCGTTGAGGCCCACAAACTAACCACTCGCCTAATATACCTTTTTTTTGACTTGAATTTCACGAGAATGCTCGAAATTGAAAATCAAATTTGCGTTAAAACGCTTTAAAGAATAAAACACCAGTTCAATCCCTATATAAGCCAATGCTATATACTACCTGTTCGCTTCAATGAGCTTTTCAAGCCGCAAAACGCGATGGTATAGGGCCGACTTTGACAACGGAGGATCGGCCATCTCCCCCAGATCGCGCAACGACAGATCGGGGTAGCGCTCGCGCAGATCGCAAAAGACCGCCAAGGCCTCCGGAAGCGTATCGCGTAGGCCCCGCTGCTCGAGCTCATCGATTAACGCAAGCTGATGCTGGGCGGCACCTGCACTTCTGGTCTGATTGGCCAGCTCGGCATTCACGCGACGGTTTACGTCGTTCTTAACCAATTTGACCGCGCGCGCTTCCTCGATCTCGGCAACGCTGCGCTTGGCTCCGACCAGCTTTAGGAGCTGCTCGATCTCCTCGGCGCTCTTAATGTACACGGCATAGGACCCGCGCCGTGCGTTGACGCGCGCATGGACCCCAATCTGTTCCAGCAGATCGCAAAGCCCCTTGACATACTGCTCGCCCTGTACCGCAATCTCCAAGTGAAAGTCGCCACGAGGGTCAGCCACAAATCCGCCGGCGATGAGCGCACCGCGGATGTAGGCGAGCCTGCAACATGGACGGGCGACGATGTGCCGAGGAACGCCGGTGACCAGCCCTCCCCTACGATCGAGAATGCCCAGCAGCACCAGAGCCTTGTCCAGGTCGGGCTGATCGGGCAAGGTGATGAGATAGTTACGGACCTTATGCAAGACCGATTTACGGACGGTGAACTCCGTCTTGAGCTTAAGGATACGATGAGTCAGCGTGATCATCGTGCGCGCGACGGCACCCGTCTCGGTCGCAACCGTCAAGCGATATCGCCCGGAGCCGGCCAGCGAGAGCGTACCGCTCACGCGCGTCAAAGCGGCAAGCGTCGACAGGTCGCAATATTCACATTCGGGTTCGCAGCGCGCGAGCTCGTCGCGCACCTCGGCGGTAAACGACATGCAGGCCTATGCTTTCGTGTTGGCGCGCGAAAGGTCGCGGTGGGAAATGCTCACGTGATACTGGGCACCCTCCAAATAACGGGCCGTGGCCTCGGCAATGGCGACGCTGCGGTGCTGACCGCCCGTGCAGCCGATAGCGATAGAAAGCTGCGGCTTGCCTTCCGCGATATAGCCGGGCATGACCGTATCGAGCAGCTGCGTCCAGGCCTTCCAGAACTCCTGGGTCTTGGGATGGTCCAGAACAAAGTCGGAGACTTTCTTATCGAGACCGGTCATGGTGCGCATCTCGGGATCGTAGAACGGATTGGGCAGGAAGCGAACGTC
>CAKUCJ010000165.1 GCA_934643435.1 uncultured Collinsella sp. | reverse complement strand
GCCGAGCTCAAGGTTGAGTACGAGGAGGCCAACCGCGGCTTTCAGCTGCGCGAGGTCGCCGGCGGCTGGCGCCTGTTTACGCACCCCGCCTACCACGACGTGGTCGAGGCCTACGTGCTGAGCTGGGACACGCAAAAACTTTCGCAGGCGGCGCTCGAGACGCTCGCCGTCATCGCCTACCACCAGCCCGTCACGCGCGAGGTGGTCAAGGGCATCCGCGGCGTCAACTCCGACGGCGTCATCGCTTCGCTCGTGGACAAGGGCCTGGTGCGCGAACTCGGCCGCGACCCCCAACGCGGTCAGGCCATCATCTACGGCACGACCAACGCCTTCCTTGAGAAGTTCGGCCTGCGCTCCACCCGCGACCTGCCCGATCTGGAGCAGTTTGCGCCCGACGAGCAATCGCGCCAGTTCATTCGCGAGCGCCTGAGCGGCCGCAGCATTCAGTCCACGCTCGAGGAGCAGGCCGAGGACCTGGACGAAGAGCGAGAACTGATCGATACCGATGTTGAGGACATTGAGGCAGTTGAGGACGAGGATATCCAGGTCAGCGACAATGCCTCGGAGGATATGCATGACGAGAACTAACGAAGCAGGGGAGACGCGCAACGCTGGCGCCCCGGGCACGCTCGCGCCTGACGCCCAGCCCGTCTACCCGCACACCATGCGCCTGCAGCGCTTTTTGGCGCGCGCGGGCGTGGCGAGCCGCCGCGGCTCGGAGGACCTGATGACCGCCGGCCGCGTGACCGTCAACGGCGAGGTCGCAACCGAGCTGGGCACCAAGGTCGATGTCGACCGCGACCACATCGAGGTCGACGGCATGCCCGTCAAGCTCAACCAGGGAGCCGTGTACCTGATGCTCTACAAGCCGACCGGCTACCTCACCACCATGAGCGACCCGCAGGAGCGTCCCTGCGTGGCAGACCTGGTTCCCCGCGACCGTTTTCCGGGCTTGTTCCCGGTGGGCCGCCTTGACCGCGACACCACGGGCCTGTTGCTCTTCACCACCGACGGCGACTTGTCGCAGGACCTGTTGCACCCCAGCAAGCACGTCTACAAAACCTACCAGGCGCTTGTGGACGGCCGCCTCAGCGACCGCGACCTGGAACCACTTCGCCGCGGTATCGAGCTCGATGATGGCCTGTGCCAGCCGGCCATCTGCCGCGTCATCACCGCCCGCGAGGCCGAGGCCGTGGCACCGCAGGGCGTCAAACCCGGCACCACGGCCGTCGAGGTCATCATCCGCGAGGGCCGCAAGAACCAGGTCAAGCGTATGCTGAGCAAGATCCACCACCCGGTGATCCGCCTGCATCGCTGCAACTTTGCCGGCCTGGAGCTCGAGGGCGTGGCCAAAGGCTCGTGGCGCGAGCTTACCGACCGCGAGGTGCAGATCCTCAAGGCCGGCGGTATCCCGCCCAAGCAGGCCAGCGCCAAGCGCGGCGGCAAGCCCCAGGACACCCCCACGAGTCGCACGCGCCATCACGGCAGCCACGGCTCCGCCCCCAAGCGCAACACCTACCGCGAGCGCTACACGGGCTAGGCTACCCGCAGCACCCCAGCACTCGCGTCCCATACCAGCACGTTAACCAACGAAAGGAAGCATTGCATGATCGTCGCCATCGACGGCCCCGCCGGTTCCGGCAAGTCCACTATCGCCAAGGAGATCGCCCGTCAGCTGGGCTTTAACAAGCTCGACACGGGCGCCATGTATCGCGCCGTCACCTTCGCCGCGCTCGACCGCGGCATCGACCTGGACGACGAGGCGGCCATCGACGCCCTCGCCGAGCTGATCGAAATCCGCTTTACCAACGGCACCGGCGAGGATACGCGCCTGACCATCGACGGCGCGGACGCCTCTGCCGCCATCCGCACCCCGCAGGTGGACGCCAACGTCTCCAAGGTCTCGGCCTATCCGGGCGTGCGCGCCGCCATGCTCATCCATCAGCGCCGCGCCGCCGAGGACCGCGACATTGTGGCCGAGGGTCGCGACATCGGAACCGTCGTGTTCCCCAACGCGCAGGTCAAGGTCTTCCTGACCGCCGACCCGCGTGAGCGCGCCCGCCGCCGCGTGCTGCAGCGTCACCAAAACGACGCCCAGCCGTTGACCGCCGATCAGCTCGAAGCCGAGGTCGACGAGACCCTCGACGCCCTCAAGCAGCGTGACAAGCTCGACAGCAGCCGCGAGGTCGCGCCGCTCGTGCCCGCCGAGGACGCCGTACACGTCGACTCCACCGCCCACACCATCGACGAGGTCGTCTCGATAATCGAGGACCTCATCAACCAAAGGAGGTAGCCCATGCGCCTGTTTAAGCAGACGCCCGAGGACTATTACAACGCCCCCTACGCCGAGTTCCCGGCACTCATCCGCGGCACCGTCGTCGTGGTCATGGCGATTCTTTGGGTCTTCTCCAAGCTCATGTGGCGCTGGAAGGTCGAGGACGCCGACCTGCTGTTTGAGCGCCAGGAAGGCCGTGGTAGCGTAGTCATCTGCAACCACACCTCGATGGCCG
Source organism: uncultured Collinsella sp. (assembly GCA_934643435.1). Lineage (GTDB taxonomy): Bacteria > Actinomycetota > Coriobacteriia > Coriobacteriales > Coriobacteriaceae > Collinsella. Next base: position 1,514 of record CAKUCJ010000165.1, on the reverse strand, counting down.
AGCTCTTGGCCGTGGAGACGGCACTGTTCTTTGGCGGTCGCCGCATCCGCCCCATCTTTAAGTCTGAGTTCGCCAAGACCAAGATCGTGCGCTGGGCCTTTAGCCGCGTGGGCGGCATCCCCGTCGAGCGCGGCACCGCCGACATGAAGTGTCTGCGCGCCGCCCAGCATGCGCTGCAACGCGGCGAGGACGTCCTGATCTTCCCCGAGGGCACGCGCATCCGCTCGCGCGAGGCCAAGCCCGAGGTCCACGGCGGCTTTGCGCTCATTGCCCAGATGGGCAAGGCGCCCGTCAACCCGCTCGCCATCTGTGGCTGGTCCGACATTACGCCCAAGGGCAAAAAGCTCATGCGCCCCAAGAAGTGCTGGATCCGCGCCGGCGAGGCCGTCTCGCTTTCCGACGCTCCTGCCGGGCTCAAGCGCACAGAGCGTCTGGCCTGGTTTGAATCCGAGGCCATGTGCCGCGTCTACACCATGCGCGATGAGCTGTGCAAAGAGCACCCGGGCAGGTTCTAGCCATGGGTGAGAACGTCATGAACACCGCCGTAACCGCAGCCGAGGAAGTCGTCCCCACCATCGAGATCGCCGCCCACGCCGGCACCTGCTACGGCGTGCAGCGCGCACTCGACATGGCGCTGGCCGCCGCACCGCAGGCAGGGGAGAGCGCACAGGTCCACACCCTGGGCCCGCTCATCCATAACCCCATTGTGGTGCGCGAACTTGCCGAGGCGGGCGTGGGATTGGCCGAGACCCTGGACGACGCCGCAACGGGCACCGTGATCATCCGCGCCCACGGCGTGGTGCCGCAGGTGATCGATGCCGCCCGCGAGCGCGACCTTACCGTGGTCGACGCCACCTGCCCCTACGTCAAGAAGGTCCACGTGGCGGCCGAGCGCCTGGTACGCGAGGGCTACCGCGTGATCGTCGTAGGCGAGCCGGGTCATCCCGAGGTTGAGGGCATTCTGGGCCACGCCGGCGATGACGCTCAGGTTGTGAGCTGCGCCACCGACGCCGACGAGCTACCGCTCAAGGGCAAGGTGGGCTTGGTCGTGCAGACCACCCAGACCGCGCAGAACTTGGCCGAAGTCGTGGCTGCCATCACCCCGCGCGTGCAGGAGCTGCGCGTGATCAACACCATCTGCGCCGCTACCAGCGAGCGCCAGCAGGCGGCCGCGTCGCTCGCCAACCGCTGTGACTGCATGGTCGTCGTGGGCGGCAAGAACTCGGGAAATACCCGTCGTCTGGCGCAGATTTGCGCCGACGCCTGCGAGCGTACGCATCATATCGAGGAAGCATCTGAACTCGAGGCCGAGTGGTTTGCCAATGCTCAGCACATCGGCATCACCGCCGGCGCTTCCACTCCGCAAGAACACATCGAACGCGCCGTCGCGCGCATCAAGGAGCTTTGCCGCTAATCATGGACCAGACCGTACCCGCATACGCCGCCGAGGTGGCCGATTACGGGCGCAGCCGCGACCCCGAGCCGGGTGAGGGCGCGCTCGTCAAGAACGTGCG
>CAKUCJ010000164.1 GCA_934643435.1 uncultured Collinsella sp. | reverse complement strand
CGAGGAAACCGCCCGTCAGCGCCAGCTCAAGCGCTGCTTTAACCGCGACTTTACGCACGCCTATCAGGACGGTACCTCGGGCGACGAAATGATGAGCTACGAGCGTTCCAACAACCGTGGCCAGATCGTGGGCACTGTGCTGGGCAGCCATCTGGCCAACCGCGATGTGCGCGGCCTCAAGCCCGACGACCGCCGTCGCCGTGCCGCCATCGCCCGCATTGAGCTGTTTGAGCCCGTGGGCAAGGGCGATTTGCTGGAGCTTCGCCACGATGATGAGTTTGACCAATTCCTGACCACTATTGCTGCCGAGGATGCCGCCGCGGGCGATGTCATTGAGTGCCGCGTGCCCCGCAGCATGCCCGAGGGCTGTCGCGTCCGCGTAATCCGCAGTCAGCGTGCCATCGACGCCGCCGGCGCCGCGCTCAAGCGCGATGTGCTGCGCCGCCGAACTGTTGATGTGTCCGTCGTGGCGCGCCTGGGCGAGCCGTTTGCTGTCACACTCACCTGCTGTGACAACCCCGCGCTCACCGCCGCCGCCACGGGCTTCACCGTCGAGGCCGCCAAGACCCGCGCCGTCGAGGCGGCAGACCTGGTTGAGCATGTGGGCCGCATGGGCTCCTCGCCCTTTGAGGCAGCGAGCTTTGATGTTTCGCTCGACGCCGGCTGTGGTATGGGCTTCTCCGCCGTACACAAGGTGCGCGCCGCTGCCTGTAAGGCATTAGAGGAGGCCATTCTTGCGCCGTACGAGGAGCGCGCGACAACACTCGAGTTGCCGGTGCTCGACAAATGTTCGCGCCCCATGCCCGAGCACTACCGCGACGAGCCGCAGATCTGCGCTACCGTCACCTCGCTCGAGGCCGCCGAGGCCGCCCGTGCCGAGGGCGCCACGCGCATCTACATGACGACCGACGTGCTCGAGGCTGCCGGGGTCTCCCCCGCCGATGCACTTGAGCAGAACATCGTTCCCGTGCTCGACGAGGTCTGCCGCGCTGTCGACCACGCTCGCGTCGACCCCTGGATCAATGCCGGCGCCACTGTCGCCATCGGCAACATCTCCGAACTCGCCGTTGCCGCCCAGACCGGCGCCACGGCCGAGATTCGCTCCTGCCTACCCGTGCACAACGTGCCGTGCATGGAGGCGCTCGCCGAGCGCGGAGCCGGCGCATTTTGGCTCTCGCCCGAGATCACGCTCGACGAGATCGTCTCGCTTGGTGCTGCCGCGCCCGCAGCCCTGGGCATCACCGTCTTTGGCCGCCCCCGCGTCATGACGAGCGAGCACTGCATCCTGCAGGTCGCCAACGGCTGCATCCACGATTGCGCCAACTGCCGCCTGCGCGCCCGCAAGCTCTCGCTCAAGAATATCGACGGCAAGGTCATGCCCGTGCGCACCGACATCCACGGCCGCTCGCGCCTGTACGATGCCTACCCCATCGACCTCACGCCGCAGGTTCCTCAGCTGCTCGATGCTGGCGTGCGCCGTCTTATGGTGGACGGCACGCTGCTCGAGGCGGATGAGGTGGGCCGCGCCGTCGCCCGCGTCCGCCGCGCCGTCGAGGCAGCACAGGCCGGCCGCAAGCCCGCCGCCCGTCTGCGCGGGGCGACCTCGGGCTGCATGTTTGTGGGAATCAGCTAACCGAAAGGCTTACACGTGAACGAAGAACCTCAAGTCCTCTACTGCGACGCCTGGCTCATGGCCATCGACAAGCCCGCCGGCATGATCGTGCACGGCGACGGCACCGGCGAGCGCACGCTCACCGACTACGCCAGCGACCTGCTGCTGGCGATGGGCGACGGCTTTGCCGCGACCGACATGCAGCCGCTCAACCGCCTGGACCGCGACACCACCGGCGTGGTGCTGTTCTCGCTCGACAAGCAGACGCAGCCCGCCTTTGACCAGATGGTCATCGACCACGCGTTCGAAAAGCACTACCTGGCGCTCGCCGAGGGCAAGATCGACTGGAACGAGAAGCTCATCGACAAGCCCATCGCCCGCGACCGTCACGACAGCCGCAAGATGCGCGTCGGCGCCAGCGGCAAGCCGTCTCAGACGCGCGTGAAGGTTCTCAAGCGCCTCAAGAGCCGCCGTGGCCTGCCCACGCGCTCGTATATCGATGTCGAGCTACTCACCGGCCGCAAGCACCAGATCCGCGTGCATCTGGCAAGCGAGCGTCATCCCCTGGTGGGTGACGACCTGTACGGCACGCCGCGCCCCTGCGGCCTGATGCTCCACGCCCACAGTGTGTCCTTCACGCACCCCGTAACCGGCGAGCACATCCACATCGAAGCCCCCTGCCCCTGGGAGCCCTAACCACCACAATGGGGACAGGCACCTTTGTGGTGGTTTTGCCGCAATGGCTCAGCCGCGGTCCCAAAACGTCTCGATCTGTAACAGTTAGAACCCGTTTTCCGGTCTATCTGTTACAGATCGAGACATTCGAATCCCCCTTAAGGGAAAATCTCAATCTGTAACAGTAACTCGGCAAAATCAGCCTCAGATGTTATAGATTTAGACAAACCACCAGCGTCGCCCCAAACAATCTCAATCTGTAACATCTAGCCTGCTTTTAACGGTCTGGTTGTTACAGATTTAGACAAACCGGCAGACAACGAAAGCGGCAACGCCCGTAATGGACGTTGCCGCTTTTCTATTGAGAAAACTAAATGGTTTTGACCTTGTCCCGTCGCTAGACCATGATGACGTTGTCCATCGCCTGGTACTTGGCGGGCACCTCACCCGCGGTGATAATCGTTGCGTCGCGGAAGTCCGCAAACTTGACGGGCGCCACCATGCCAAATTTGCTGGCATCCGAGATTACGAAGCGTTTGGCCGTATGGCGCATCGAGATGCGCTTGACCTGTGCCTCCTCGATATCGGGCGTCGTAAAGCCCTGCTCGGCGGCAATGCCGTTGGAACCCCAAAAGCCGCAGTTGAAGTTGTAGCGGTCTAGAGTTGCCAAGGCATCGGGGCCAACGAGCGCCTCGGTCTCGGGCTTGAGCTCGCCACCCAGCACCACGGTGCGCATGCCGCGCAGAGCGAGATGCTGAGCATGGAGCACGGAGTCGGTCACATAGGTGACGCCGTCAAGGCGCGGAAGATGCTCGATGAGCCTGAGCGTCGTCGAACCCGAATCGATGTACACAAAGCTCTCGGGCTCCACGAGTGCCGCGGCGCGAGCGCAGATGCGCTCCTTGTCGTCGTTATGGAGATCACTGCGCTCACTGATTGTCAGGTCGCGCGTTACGTGAGCGCGCTCCAAACTCGTCGCGCCTCCGTGAACTTTGGCAATGCGGTGCGCGCGGTCGAGCGTCTGCAGATCGCGGCGAATGGTGGACGGCGTCACGCCCAGGGCATCGGCAAGCTCAGGCACGGTAACCGAGCCAGCCTGCTGTACCATCGACACGATCGCATTGAGCCTATCTTCCGCAAGCATCGCTTACTCCTCCTCGGGGTACACGACTCCCCAATCGGTGCGGAGCTTGGTCATAAGCTCCATAACATCAGAAGCATAGCCCAGAAGCCCCCGCTTCGAATCGTCGCCGGCAACGGCCTTCTCCAAATCGGCCATCTCGTAGCAAAGGGCATAGGCCTCGGTACCAGCGTGGACTTCCTCGCGGTGACCGTCTGCAGTCCACACGATGGTCGCGTGATCGGCACGCGGATACTCGTTGACCTCGATATAGCACTTATCGAAGCTGATGACCGAACGCTTGGGCTGCTTGGAGTGGAGCGTAAGGCTCACGACACCCAGCTGCTGCTCGGCGTTACGGCAGACAATACCGCCCGCGACGTCAACGCCGGTCTCACAGGTGTTGCCCAGCGAAACGACCTCGGCGGGCTGGCTCGCCATAAACAGGCGCATAACGGACAGTGCATACACGCCAATATCGAGCATGGCACCACCGGCGAGGTTGCGATTGTAGAAACGGTTGGTCAGGTCGCCGTACTCCTTGTAGCTACCAAAGTTGAGCTGAGCGAGGTTCATGCGGCCGAACTCGCCGGCATCCATGCGACGGCGCAACTCTTGATACAAGGGCATGTGGAGCACCGTGGTGGCGTCCATAAG
>CAKUCJ010000163.1 GCA_934643435.1 uncultured Collinsella sp. | reverse complement strand
AACACCGCGCGGCTAAACGAGAACGACAGGTAGTTTTTGAGGATGCGGTTGCTGGGACCCCAGTCCTCGGGATCGGCGAGGTCGGCCAGACGGTCGTAGCAGGGCTCGGGGCAAAACGCAAAGTCGTAGACATTGCTGCACAGGGTGCTGGGGATTTCCATGTGGCGTCCAATCCATTCAATAACCGGCGTGCGGATGCTTAGATTCTATACGCGCGACGGGTCGATCGTGTCCGCAACGCAACCGCGGCGAAGCTCTTCGGCGAGTTCGCTGGTCGCGTGGCTTCCGGAAACGAGGTCCTGGATCCAGGCGTAGTACTGGTTGTCTTTGGGCTCGGGGGCGTCGGACAGCACGACCGGAGCGCCGGCGAGCCTTAAGACGGACAACGCAAAGACAAGGCTGGTGCGCTTGTTGCCGTCCTCGAAGATGTGGTCCTTGACCATGTGCTCGGCCACGTAGGTGGCCTGGTCAAAGATGTCCGCGAATCGATCGGCCGGCGATTGGCCAAATATCGTACAGAATGCACCCGCAAGCACAGACTCGACGCGTCCAAGCTCATGCGCGGCCCGGTCGCCCGTGGCGTCGGTCGTATAGCAGCGCCCGACCGTCATCAGCGTGCTGTGAAGGCGCATCACGGCCGCGGCCATGACTTCGAGCGATTCGGCATCGTCGAGCACGAGCGGCGCGACGGGAATCCCTTGCCCTCCAACAGCCGCCATCATGAGTTCTCCAAGAGCCTGAGCGCGTTGGGCATGTCCGCAATGGTCAGCCGAACGGCCTCGTCGATCAAAGTGGTGCTGTCCGGATCATCGGGTAACGTGCGGGGTGCTTTCGGCGCGATAGGGTCGGTTGCATGTGCTGTACAGTCGTCAAAAGTCATGCTTTCAGGATAGTTGTAGCAATAACTATCAGGCCGTGTCGTTGAATCTAACGTTTTCATCGCGCCGTCCTTCTGCTGGCTGAATCCGAGCGTTTAACCCGAGCATTTCGACCATGCAACGTAAATAGATTTTTCTTGAGGTAATCAGTCATCGCTGTCCAAGCGTTTAGATGCCAGGTCGAAAACCTTGCCCTTGTCCCTTGCACCTATTGCGATGATTTGAACTACTTCGACGCGCCCATCGCGGATGCGATAAATTACGCGAATGCCATCTGTGCGAAACTTAAGTTCCCGACAACCTGCAAGAAGGCCCGAAAGTGGCTTGCCAATTTCATCGGCCCGAAGTGCAAGACGCGCAATACCTTTGTCCACCATAGCGCGAACTGAACCATCGAGTGACAGATACTCTTTCTCGGCGGTCTTGTCGTAAAACTCGACCTTAAACCTAGCCACGTTCACTCGAACAGCTCCTCATCGGAAATGGGATCGGTCGCCTCGGCTTCTAGCATGGCCTCGAACCTCTCACGTCCCACGGTATCGGAGAACGGGATGCCCTTGCGATTCGAACCAGCGTCGCCCCGTGCGAGCCTTGCAGCTGCTATGGCGTGTAGGTGCTCCTCTCGGAGCTGTTCGAGTTCAACCGCCATCGCCTCGAATTCGTCGAAGCCGACGATAACAGTATCGATGCCATCGTTCCTGTCTGAGACAAATTGCGGCTCCCTTCGAGCGCGACGCCTCGCTTCGCCAAAATTTTTGCTTGCCTGCGTCGAGGTCAGTACCTGTTCGCGTCCGAAAACGAGTTTCTTGTCTATCACGGCAACCATAGCAACCTCCCTTAAAATCTGTCTCTAATACGTATTATAGTTCCCTTTAAATACGTACGTAAAGGAAAGTTAAACAGCAATACTCTCAGTCTTGATATTCTCGGATGAACAGGGTTTCGAGTTGTACTCTAGATCAACCGGCTGCCAGACGAGGTCCTCGATAGCGCAGTTTAGGGTGTTTGCGAGCGCCAATGCCGAGGAGACCGAGGCGCGGCGTAGGTCGAGTTGGCTCTGCTCGTAGAGCTGTATGGCTCGGAGTTTAACTCCCGATTGGGCGGCGAGCTGTTTTTGTGTTAGCCCGACCGCCTTTCGTGCTGCTTTAAGGCCCTTTTTGTCTGCCTGGGATTTATTCCATTTATCGATGACAATTTCGGCGAACTTGTCTTCGGAGGCTTCGTGAAGCGGATGGTACGAGCCGATTATCCAATCGAGCGGCGCTACTTCGAATAGGTCGCTAAAGCCCAAGCTGCTCGCCCATTGCGTATAGGCCAAAACCCAGCCCGCCCAATACTGAGGCGAACGGTCGAATGGATAGCTCTCCCTGCATTCGACGGGTTTTAGCCCCGCACGGGCGATAATTTCGCGCGCGAGCTCATCGCCCGACATGCCACAGATAACACGTGGCATACCGCGCTCAAACTGTTTTATCTCAAGAGCGTTCGATAGGATCGCCGTCAGCTCGGCTGGATTCAAGCCTTGGTCACAGAGGGCAAAATCGGCTGCCTCGCCCAGCGTTCTCATGGCGTCTTCGAGATACATCTCACTGTAGGCGCAGGTCATCTGCAGTCATCCCCTCTCGAACGATGTCGACGATACGGATTCCCTCAAACGGATTCTCGGCAAGTAGCGCCCGATACTGCGCCCTTGCCGCTTCATCTCGCTCTTTGGCCAATGGGCCGTACTGAGCTAGCGGCGCACGTTCAAATCCAGCAAAACGAATGGTCTTAAACGCGCGCTCGCTTTTGATCACAATCTGCTCCCCCAGGTTGCCAAGCCTCATGGCACGACCAAGTTGTTCAACGGTGATCGTATTGTTTACAAACGCCCTGGCATAGCTAAAGTATGAGTCGTCCGCGCGCCATCCCCTAATCACGTCGCAAGCTTCGGCGTCAGGTAGAAAGTGATCGTGGAGATATTCGCATGCCCCCACGGCGATAGCGGTGTCCTTGCGAAAAGAACGATGCTCTACGAGCAACGATATCCAATGCAGAACTGAATAATGCGGCGATAGCAAGTCGAGCACCTTGAGGTCTGCCATATCGAGTTCGTATCGATTTGCAAAACCATCGGCATCTCCCGAGCAAGCCCACTCCTTTGCTAGGTCGAGACTCTCTGTGCAATAGAACCCCTGCCCATAATCGTTATGGGCTTTCCCAATGCCAAACTGGGGAACCTCAACAATCTTCTGAGAACCATGCCACAGTTCCATATGAGCCTCCTAACGGGTATCGCTCTAACGATAGCTTAGCATACTATCGTTAGAGCGATACCCGTATTGAAAGATCAAGAGGGCGGATGGAACCGATTCAGAGTTCATTCCGGCTTCTGAGACCAGTCGAATCCGAAAGTATGCGGCAAATTATTAACTTGCCGACCACGCACGGATACGTCAACGTCTCTACCTGCGTTTTCTTTGCGTGTAAAGGGCGGTGTGGTCTGTGGTTCCTGAATTTGCCGCATACTTTCGTTTTGAGAATTCGGAAGTGCGGGGAAAAACCGAGATCTGCCGACCAGACCCCTGTTTTGCGGTTCCACGACCTGCGGTTTTGTCACCAAAAATCGTGTCGTGCTCGGCGATTGCTGATTTTTCCCCACACTTCCGGAAATCGCACATAAATGGCGAGGTACGTACCTCGCCAGTCTGACACTTCCGAGGCGATCGCCTCTTCGGTGATTGAATTATCTCACGCTTCAGGAGCTTCTAGAGCTGCATCGATCAAGTCAGTGCCGTTGTCGAAGCGGCCGAGATTCCCCCTGGCAAAGAACGCATCGCTTTCGTGGATTGCCTCAAGGCTTTCCGTGTTGGGCTCGGCGTGCGAAATGAGCTGCGGGATGGTATCTGTAAGCTCCTTGTCACGTTTACTTCGCTTCATAAAGTCTCACCTCATCCCGCTCGACGTTTTCGCGGAAGGCCAGTCGCATGTGCTCTGGTGGGTTGGTGACTATATCAACCTTTCGCCCAAGTTCCTTTTCGAGCTCAAGTGAAAGTTCATATAGCGTGCCGAACGTCATGGTGTCGCCGCAGACTAAGTGCAAGTCGATATCGCTATCGGGCGCTTGCTCGCCACGGGCAAACGAGCCAAACGGATATGCCTCGCGGACGTCATAGCAAGGCAACACGCGGGAGACCGCAGACGATATGTCAGCAAGCGAAGTCA
>CAKUCJ010000162.1 GCA_934643435.1 uncultured Collinsella sp. | reverse complement strand
TCTGCTTGCAAGTGCGATTTAGCGCACCTGAGCGACGTAAGCGACGTTGGTCGAGGAGACCTTGTCCTCGAGCTGGACGCTCATGCGGGGATCGCCGGCGGTAGCGACGGTCAGGTCGCCAGCCTCGACGTAGCCGAGCTCCTTAGCGGTCTCGATCGCCTTGACGATCGTGCCGTTGACGGTGCCCTGGGTGATCTCGGCCTGGTGCGGGATAACGCCCCAGTACATGATCATCTGCTGGACAGCCCACTCGTGGCGGGAGAACGCGCAGATCGGCATGTTGGGACGGAAGTGCGAGATCAGGCGAGCGGTACGACCGGTGGTCGTCGGCACGGTGATGCACTTGGCGCCAACGGTGGTGGCCATGTTCACAGCGGACATACCCACAACGTTGTTGACGACGCGGGTGCCGTGGGCGTCGGCCGGAACCTCGAGCGGAGCGTGAGCCGGGAGGTACTTCTCGGTCTCCATGGCGATGCTGGCCTGCATCTTGACGGCCTCGACCGGGTACTTACCGGCAGCGGACTCGCCGGACAGCATGACGGCGTCGGTGCCGTCGTAAATGGCGTTAGCAACGTCGGCAACCTCGGCGCGCGTCGGGCGCGGGTTCTGCTGCATGGAGTCGAGCATCTGCGTAGCGGTGATGACGGGCTTGTAGGCCGCGTTGCACTTGGCGATGATCTCCTTCTGGATGTGCGGAACGAGCTCGGGCTTGATCTCGATGCCCAGGTCGCCACGTGCGACCATGATGCCGTCGGAAGCCTCGAGGATCTCGTCGAAGTTCTCGACGCCCAGGGCGCACTCGATCTTCGGGAAGATCGTCACGTGCTCGCCACCGTTCTCGCGGCAAAGCTCGCGGATGCCGCGGACGGACTCGCCGTCACGGATGAAGGAAGCGGCGATGTAGTCGATGTTCTCGGTCAGGCCAAAGAGGATGTCCTGACGATCGCGCTCGGTGATGGCGGGCAGCGAGATGTTGACGTTGGGCATGTTGACGCCCTTGCGCTCGCCGATCAGGCCGTCGTTCTTGACGACGCAGGTCATGTCCTGGCCGCTGACGGACTCGACCTCGAGGGCAACCAGGCCGTCGTCGATCAGGATGAGGGAGCCCTTCTCGACCTCGGAGGGCAGAGCCAGGTAGTCGAGGGAGATGTGCTCAGAGGTGCCGTGGAAATCCTCGGACGTGGGCTGAGCGGTGACGACGATCTTGTCGCCAGTCTTGACGGCAACCTTCTTGCCGTCGACCAGAAGGCCGGTGCGGACCTCGGGGCCCTTGGTGTCGAGCAGGATGCCGACGGGCAGGCCGAGCTCCTTGGAAATACGACGGACGCGCTCGATGCGACCGTGGTGCTCGTCGTAGGATCCGTGCGAGAAGTTAAAACGGGCGACGTTCATGCCCGCCTTGATCATCTCGCGGATGGTCTCGTCGCTATCGCAGGCGGGACCCATGGTGCATACAATCTTGGTGCGCTTGTACATTCAGACCTCCATCTGACATCGTCTTGCGCTGATAGATAAACCATAAGAAATAAAACCGAGAAGATTATAACGAATTGCTGACCGAATACCCCTAAAAATCGACCGTACGCCGATTGAGAAGTTCATTTTTTACTCCAAAAAGGCTAAAGAAAAACTTTTACCAAGCGGTCTTACCGCTGCTATCTGGGAGATATTTCAGTTAGGCGATGAGCCGTAGAAAAAACGTTTTACCAACATTGAGCATCACACGGTCTGCACCGTTGCGCACGGACTGTATTTCCAAATGGAATGTTTTGGCTAGACGCGGCGCTTTGGGGTACCATAGCTCCACTATCAACTGCCGCTCAGCACGGCAGCCTTGATGAGCCCTTGCCCTTCTCCTGGGAATTATGATCGGGCATCAATCTGCTGAGTGGCCCGAATCCCAGGAGGGGACTCTATATGCAAAAGGAATACCTGTCCGCCGCGGCGGAGGTACTCAGCGACCAAGGTGTCGATGAGAACCTCGGCCTGAGCAACGACGAGGCGTCGTCGCGCCTTGCCAAGACAGGCCCTAACAAGCTCGAGGAAGCCGAGAAGACCCCAATGTGGAAGCGCTTCTTTGAGCAGATGGCCGACCCCATGGTCATCATGCTGATCGTGGCCGCCGTCATCAGCGCGCTCACGGGCATGGTTAAGGGCGAGCCCGATTTTGCCGATGTCGCCATCATCATGTTCGTCGTTATCGTCAACTCGGTGCTGGGCGTGGTCCAGGAGGCTAAAAGCGAGGAGGCTCTCGAAGCCCTGCAGGAGATGAGCGCGGCGCAGTCCAAGGTGCTGCGCGACGGCAAACTCGTGCACCTGCCGAGTGCCGAGCTCGTGCCCGGCGACGTGATCATGCTCGAGGCGGGCGACTCCGTCCCGGCCGACTGCCGCGTGCTCGAGAGCGCCACGATGAAGATCGAAGAGGCCGCGCTCACCGGCGAGTCCGTGCCCGTGGAGAAGCATGCCAACGTGATCGAGCTTGCCGCGGGCACCGACGACGTGCCGCTCGGCGACCGCAAGAACATGTGCTACATGGGTTCCACCGTGGTGTACGGCCGCGGCCGCGCTGTCGTGGTCGGTACCGGCATGAACACCGAGATGGGCAAGATCGCCGGCGCCCTGGCCGAGGCCAAGGAAGAGCTCACGCCGCTGCAGGTTAAGCTTGCCGAGCTCAGCCGCATCCTCACCATCATGGTGATCGTTATCTGCGTCGTGATCTTTGGCGTCGATATTCTCCGCCACGGTGTGGGCAACGTCCTCACCGACCCGACCGCGCTGCTCGACACCTTTATGGTCGCCGTCTCGCTCGCCGTCGCCGCTATCCCCGAGGGCCTGGTCGCCGTCGTGACCATCGTGCTTTCGCTCGGCGTGACCAAGATGGCCAAGCGCCAGGCAATCATTCGCAAGCTTTCTGCCGTCGAGACCCTTGGCTGCACGCAGACCATCTGCTCCGACAAGACCGGCACCCTTACCCAGAACAAGATGACCGTCGTCAAGCACGAGCTTGCCGCGCCCAAGGAGAAGTTCCTGGCCGGCATGGCGCTGTGCTCCGACGCCCAGTGGGACGAGGAGCTGGGCGAGGCCGTGGGTGAGCCGACCGAGTGCGCGCTTGTCAACGACGCCGGCAATGCTGGCCTTACCGGCCTGACCGCCGAGCACCCGCGCGTGGGCGAGGCCCCGTTCGACTCCGGCCGCAAGATGATGTCCGTGGTCGTCGAGACCCTGGACGGTGAGTACGAGCAGTACACCAAGGGCGCGCCCGACGTGGTGATCGGCCTGTGCACCCACATCTACGAGGGCGACAAGGTCGTCCCGCTGACCGAGGACCGTCGTGCCGAGCTCGTGGCGGCCAACAAGGCCATGGCCGACGAGGCCCTGCGCGTGCTGGCGCTGGCGAGCCGCACCTACACCGAGGTCCCGGCCGACTGCAGCCCTGCCGCGCTCGAGCACGACTTGGTCTTCTGCGGCCTGTCCGGCATGATCGACCCGGTCCGTCCCGAGGTCGCCGATGCCATCCGCGAGGCGCACGACGCCGGTATCCGCACCGTCATGATCACGGGCGACCACATCGACACCGCTGTGGCCATCGCCAAGCAGCTGGGTATCGTCACCGACCGCAGCCAGGCCATCACCGGTGCCGACCTCGACCGCATGAGCGACGAGGAGCTCGACGCGCACATCGAGGACTACGGCGTGTACGCCCGCGTCCAGCCCGAGCACAAGACCCGCATCGTCGAGGCTTGGAAGTCGCGCGACCAGATCGTGGCCATGACGGGCGACGGCGTCAACGATGCCCCGTCCATCAAACGCGCCGACATCGGCGTGGGCATGGGCATCACCGGCACCGATGTCACCAAGAACGTCGCCGACATGGTGCTCGCCGACGACAACTTCGCCACCATCATCGGTGCCTGCGAAGAGGGCCGTCGCATCTACGACAACATCCGCAAGGTCATCCAGTTCCTGCTTTCGGCCAACCTTGCCGAGGTGTTCTCGGTGTTTATCGCCACGCTCATCGGCTTTACCATCTTCCAGCCGGTGCAGCTGCTGTGGGTGAACCTGGTCACCGACTGCTTCCCCGCGCT
>CAKUCJ010000161.1 GCA_934643435.1 uncultured Collinsella sp. | reverse complement strand
GCGTGCGTTACGCGATTGTTTCGAAACGGGTGGGAAACACAACGGGCCGGCGATGCTCCTAGTATGCCTATTCAACTGACTGTCTAATATCTAGGGGAGGATCGCGATGCAGGCAGATTCCGCTCAGCAGCAGGGCCTTTATCGCCCCGAATTCGACCACGATGCATGCGGCATCGGTGCGCTTGCCGATATCAACGGCGAGCGCCATCACCAGATTCTGGACGACGCGCTGTCCATTCTGGTCAACTTGGAGCACCGCGGCGGCACCGGACTCGAGAAGAACACCGGCGACGGCGCCGGCATCCTGTTCCAGGTTCCGCATCACTTTTTTCGCAAAGAGGCTCAAAAGTGCGGCCAGATTCTGCCGGCAGAGGGCGACTATGGCGTGGCCATGCTGTTCTTCCCGCAGGACGACAAGGGCGTAGAGGATGCCCGTCGCGTGTTTGAGGAGGGCTGCGCCGAGGCCGGCGTGCCGCTGCTCTTTTGGCGCGAGGTGCCCGTCGACCCGCACGACCTGGGCGAGACGGCCCGCGCCTGCATGCCTACCATCCTGCAGGCCTTCCTGGGCCGCCCCGACGACACGCCCGCCGGTGACGCCTTCGAGCGCCGCCTGTACGTGTGCCGCCGCACCATCGAGAAGAAGGCCGACGCCGAGTTCGCCCTCCGCGACAAGATCTTCTACGTGTGCTCCATGAGCTCGCGCACCATCGTGTACAAGGGCATGCTCGTCGCCACGCAGATGCGCCGCTTCTTCATCGACCTCAACGACGCCGCCGTCAAGACGGCCGTGGCGCTCGTCCACTCGCGCTACTCCACCAACACCACGCCCAGCTGGGAGCGCGCGCACCCCAACCGCTTTATCATCCACAACGGCGAGATCAACACCCTCAAGGGCAACGTCAACTGGATCCGCGCCCGCGAACCCAACCTGTACAGCCCCGTGCTGCAGCACGATCTTGAGCGCGTGATGCCCATCATCAACCGCGAGGGCTCCGACTCCGCGATTCTGGACAACGTGCTCGAGTTCCTGGTCATGAACGGTCGTCCGCTCACGCGCGCCGCATCCATGCTGCTGCCCGAGCCATGGGATCACAATGACAGCCTGAGCGAGGAGCGCCGCGCCTACGACGCCTACCAGTCCATGCTCATGGAGCCGTGGGACGGTCCTGCCGCCATCGCCTTTACCGACGGTCGTACCCTGGGCGCCGCCCTCGACCGCAACGGCCTGCGTCCTGCCCGCTACTACGTGACGCGTGATGGCCGCTTTATGCTGGCGAGCGAGGTGGGCACCATCGAGGTGCGCCCCGAGAACATCCTGACGAGCGGCTGCCTGGGACCGGGCCAGATGCTCGAGGTCGACTTTGCCCGCGGCCGCGTGATCTACAACGACGAGCTGCGCGCCCGCTACGCCAAGGAAAAGCCCTACCGCGACTGGATCGCCGAGGAGACGCTGACGGTCGATGCGCTCGACAAGCCCGCCGCGGCGACGCCCGCCGAGGACGCCGAAGTGCCCGCCGCCGTGCGCATGGCCAAGCTCGGCTATCACTGGGACGACGTCGACGAGGTCGTGCGCCCCATGGCCCAGCAGGGCAAGGCCCCGCTCGCCTCGATGGGTATCGACGCGCCGCTGGCCTGCCTGTCCAAGAAGACGCGCTCGTTCTACGACTATTTCTATCAGCTGTTCGCCCAGGTCACGAACCCGCCGATCGACGCCCTGCGCGAGCATATGGTCACCTCGACCACGCTCTACCTGGGCAACCACGGCAACCTGCTCGAGGACTCCCGCGCCGCTTGCCAGCTGGTGCGCCTGGAGCGCCCGTTGCTCAACGAGGAGGAGTTCGACCGCATCTGCGCCATCGACCGCGTGGGCTTTAAGACCCGCCGCTTCCGTGCCGTGTACCGCCGCGACGCCGGCGAGGGCGCGCTGCAGGCTGCACTCAAGCAGCTTGCCGAGGACGTCGAGGCCGCGGTTCGCGATGGCGTGAACATCGTGGTGCTGAGCGACCGCGCTGCCGCGGGCGAGGTGCCCGTGCCGTCGCTGCTCGCCGTGGGCTGCGTCCACAACCACCTGATCCGCGCCGGCGTGCGCACCTTTGCCGACATCGTGGTGGAGTGCGGCGACGCCGTGTCCCCGCACGACTTCGCGGCGCTGGTGGGCTACTCCGCGAGCGGCATCTATCCGTACAACGCGCACGCGTGCATCCGCGATCTGGCGGCACGCGGCGACTTGGACGTGACGGCCGAGCAGGGCATCGACAACTACAACAAGGCCGCGACGGCGGGCATCGTCTCCATCATGTCCAAGATGGGCATCTCCACGGTGCAGAGCTACCACTCCGCGCAGATCTTCGAGGCCGTGGGCTTTACCACGGAGTTCGTCAACGAGTACTTTGCCGGCACGGTGAGCCGCGTGGGCGGCATGGGTGTCGAGGATGTTGAGCGCGAGCAGAACGAGCGCTACGACGCCGCGCTCGCCATCCTTAAGAGCCCCGCGCCCGAGCAGCTGCCCACGCTGGGCCTGACCAAATGGCGCCCGCTCGGCGGCGAGGATCACCTTATCGATCCGCAGACCGTCTACCTGCTGCAGACCGCCTGCCGCGAGGGCAGCTACGACACCTTTAAGGAGTACAGCGCCCGCCTGCACCGCACCGGCCGCGCCGTGCGCCTGCGCGACCTGCTGGACTTTGACGACAGCGGCCGCACTCCGGTGCCGCTCGACGAGGTCGAGCCCGCGCTCAGCATCGTCCGACGCTTTAACACCGGCGCCATGTCGTACGGCTCCATCAGCAAAGAGGCGCACGAGTGCATGGCCATCGCCATGAACCGCCTGCACGGCCGCTCCAACTCCGGCGAGGGCGGCGAGGACCCGCGTCGCGAGACCCCGCTGGCCAACGGCGACTCCAAGAACTCCGCGATCAAGCAGGTGGCGAGCGCACGCTTTGGCGTGACGAGCCGTTACCTGTGCAGCGCCTTCGAGATCCAGATCAAGATGGCCCAGGGAGCCAAGCCCGGCGAGGGCGGACACCTGCCCGGCAAGAAGGTCTACCCCTGGATCGCCGAGGTTCGTCAGTCCACGCCCGGCATCGGCCTGATCTCGCCTCCGCCGCACCACGACATCTACTCCATCGAGGACCTGGCCGAGCTCATCTTCGACCTTAAGAACGCCAACCCCGGCGCGCGCGTGTCGGTCAAGCTGGTCAGCGAGGCCGGCGTCGGCACCATCGCCACCGGTGTTGCCAAGGGCGCTGCCGACAAGATCTTGATCAGCGGCCACAACGGCGGTTCCGGTGCCGCTGCTCGCGATTCCATTTGGCACGCCGGCCTGCCGCTGGAGCTCGGCCTTGCCGAGGCTCAGCAGACGCTGCTACAAAACGGCCTGCGCTCGCGCGTGGTGCTCGAGGCCGACGGCAAGCTCATGGACGGTACCGACGTCGCCGTCGCCTGCCTGCTGGGTGCCGAGGAGTTTGGCTTTGCGACCATGCCGCTCATCTCCATGGGCTGCCTCATGCAGCGCGACTGCCAGCAGGACACCTGCCCGGCCGGCATCGCCACGCAGAACTGCCGTCTGCGTCACGGCTTCCGCGGCAAGCCCGAGCACGTTGAGCACTTTATGCTCTTTGTTGCCGAGCAGCTGCGCGAGGTCATGGCGCGCCTGGGCTTCCGTACTATCGACGAGATGGTCGGTCATCCCGAGTGCCTGCGCCAGATTGAGGTGCTGGGCAACCGCAAGGCCAACCTGCTGGATCTTTCGCCCGTCCTGGCAAGCGCGACCTGCGAGTTCGGTGCCCATATTCCGGGCGCCGACGGCCGTCACTTCCTGCCCCAGATGGCTGCGGACAGCGAGCTCGACAAGACGCTCGACTCCACGCTGTTTGTGCCCTACACGGCCGATGCCCGTGCGCACCTGCGCCCGATTCGCTTCCATGCCGACATCGCCAACGTCAACCGCTGCGTGGGTACCATCCTGGGCAACGCCGTGACCAAGGCTCATCCCGAGGGCCTGCCTGCCGGCTCCATCACCATCGATTGCGATGGTTCGGCCGGCCAGAGCTTTGGCGCGTTCCTGCCGCGCGGCGTTACGCTCAACGTGTG
>CAKUCJ010000160.1 GCA_934643435.1 uncultured Collinsella sp. | reverse complement strand
GGTAACTGCCATATGTGAGGCATCCAGAGCATTGCTGTCTCGATTTTGAGCACGATGCCTTCCGCCTTGCATGGGCCGTTCCATCCCACCCCTGCAGCAACTGCCTCACGGGCTCATTGAAAACCGCATAGCACCCCAACGTCAGCACATCACCCACGGCAAGCACATCACTCACGACAACCAACACATCAACAAACAGGCAAGCACATCACAGATTGGAAACGCTATGAACACTACCCGTCCCCAGACCGCAAACACCGTCCTCAGGGCACGCATCGACCGTGCCCTGCACGGCAGATACGACACCGACTTCGCCGCCGCAACGATCGCAAACTTTGCCCTGCTGCCCGTCGACGAGGCACTGAGCAACCGCGAGTTTTCGGCAAATCGCTGCGCCGAAATCATGAACGATCCAGCCGTCCACAAACTTACCGACCCTTATCTCGGACCCCACGGCAAGACCGACGGCCCGTATACCATGGGCCATCTGGCGCATATGATCACGGCACTCGATACCAAGTTGCGACTCGACATGGACGACGAGACGCGGATGACATTGATGGACCATCGATACGATCTGCAGAACGCGATAACGCTTCCCATCCATGACCTTGCCATGGGGCTCGACGCCCTGGAGGCACGGCATCAGCAGGCAAACTGCGGGCAGGACGATACGGCAGACCCATCGGGACCACCCAACATCATGGTGCTCGACCGCGAACGTTACAACCGTGCGACTGCCCGATTCCAGGCCGGCCCGACTACGGTCCGCACCCTTATCGACATGCTCCGTACGCTCAGCCTCAATCGACTCTTCGACGGCTATCGGGCACTGGCGCCCGCGGTCCTTCGTTCCCAGACAATCCGAGTCATCGATATCCAGCAGCGGCAGTTCGAACGCTACCGCGACGAATGGGAGATGAATCAAAGCATCACCCACTTCTACCGGAAACGCTACGACCCCAACGAGTTTCCCGATGATCTCGAGCGCCAGCTGCACCTTGCCTACACCGCGCCCATCGCCACGCTGCTACGCTTTGGCGCGTTCGAAAAAGCGCTGGCTAATGCCGACACCCATAAGGCCACTACCGAACTTGAACGCAGGCTCGAGCATGCCTTTGAGTCCTAAAGACAGGCACGCATAGCCCCATCAAGATCCACCACATTCAGAAAGGAGTCCTCATGGACACCACCCAGACCTCTATCATCAGCCCGCTCACGATGCGCGAATCGGCCCGCGGCGTCACGCTCACCTCCGTTTACGACGAGATGCTCGCACGCCGCGAGCTCTCCGTCGTAGGCGATATCAACAGTGCAATGGCCCACGACCTGTGTCAGCAGATCCGCTTGCTCGAGGCGGCCGACCCAGTCGCCCCCATCACGGTCTTTATCGCCAGTCCCGGCGGCAACGTACGCGCCGGCCTCGCCATCTACGACACCATGCGTCTCGCAGCGTGCCCTATACACACCGTCTGCCTGGAGTTCGCCGCTTCCATGGGAGCCATCATCTTTATGGGCGGTGACGAGCGCCGCATGGCTCCCCATGCCGAGCTCATGATTCATGACCCACTCATCCCGCAAGGGGCCGGGGGCTCGGCTCTAGCCCTCCAGGAGACAAGCCGGCGCCTCATGCAGACCCGCAAGGCGCTCACGCAAATCCTCTCCGAGCGTAGCGGTCTTTCGACCAAGCGCGTCCAGGCGCTCACGGCAAAGGACACGTACCTTTCGGCCGAACGAGCCGTCGAGCTCGGTTTCGCCCACAGCATTCTCACCTCGACTAAGGAGACCGCACATGACTAACCTCAACGCGGCACTGCACGCCCCCGCCCCTGCCATCCTTGCGCAGGACTACACGCTCTCGTGCAACACGCGACAAACCGGACTCAACAACAATATGCTCGTCATCGGTCCTTCGGGCGCCGGCAAGACCCGCAACGTCCTCAAGCCCAACCTACTGCAGATGAACGCGAGCTATATCGTGCTCGACACCAAGGGGACGCTCTGCCGCGAAGTCGGCCCCGTGCTCGCCGCGCATGGCTACCGCGTGGGACGTCTTAACTTCGCCGATCTTGACGACATAGCCCCCTTGCCCGAGGGCATCGAGCAATGCGGCTACAACCCGCTCAACCACATCCGCCACAGCCGAGACGGCATGCCCAACCAGCAAGACATCATCTCGGTCGCCAAGGCCATCTGCCCCATCGAGGACCAGTCCCAGCCGTTTTGGGACCACGCGGCCGCCAACCTGCTATCTTGCCTCATCGCCTATGTATGCGAGCAACTGCCCGTTGAGGAGCAGACGTTTTCGTCGGTAATCGACCTTTGCGAGCATCTCCAAGACCGCGCCACGGCTCGGCTCTTCGACGACCTGCAGACCACCGACCCCACGAGCTACGCACTCTCGCTGTGGCGGCGCTACTCCCCCACCATCACGGCAGAAAAGATGCACGCGAGCATCATGGGCATCCTTGCCGAGAAGGTGATGTGTCTGGGCTTTGACAGTGCGCGCCGTCTGTACACCGATGCAAACCAGATTGATTTCGCAGCCATGGGTCGCGAGCGCCGAGCACTCTTTATCACCGTCAGCGATCTCGACCGCAGCCTCGATCCACTCACCAATTTGTTTGTAACGCAGGCGTTCGCCGGACTCATTCGCCACGCCGATGCACAACCCGACGGGCGCCTCGCGATCCCGGTCCGTTTTATGCTCGACGACTTCGCCAACCTGCAGATGCCGCAGATCGACAACGTGCTCTCTATCATCCGCAGCCGCGAAATCTGGGCGACGCTGCTCTTGCAGTCGACCAACCAGCTCGACGCACTCTATGGCGAGGCACGCGCCCGCTCCATCATGGGCAACTGCGACACGCAGCTCGTGCTGGCATTCCAAGACCCCGAGAGCGCCCGCGTCTTTTCCGAGCGCGCCGACGTGCTGCCCAGTACGCTCATGGCAACGCCCGTCGACCGCTCCTGGCTCTTCGTCCGCGGCCGCGCCCCACAACAAGTTGAGCGCTTTAGGCTCGAAGACCACCCGCTCTATGCGGAACTCCCCGAAGCCCAAAGCGCCCAGATTGGACTCACACGCTAGCGACGCTCGTCTTCCGGTGCGCCCTCGACGATTGCGATGCCTGCCGAGGCGCCCAACGCGCTGGCGCCCGCCTCGATAAATGCGAGAGCCTCCTCGTAGTTGTGGATACCACCCGCCGCCTTGATTGCCACGGCGTCGCCAAGCACCTCGCGCATCAGCTGCACGTCTTGGAGCTTGGCGCCGCCAAAGCTTCTACCGGTCGACGTCTTAAGAAAGCCTGGCTTAGCCTCAAGGGCAATCTCGCACACGCGACGCTTGGCGGCATCGTCGCCATCTAGCTTGCACATCTCGACGATCACCTTATCGGTGATACCGCGCTCGCGGCAAAAATCGGCGATCGTAGCCATCTCGTGCTCGATGGCGTCAAAATCACGGTTCTCAACCGATTCCTGGTTCAACACGTAATCGATCTCGGTGAAGCCGCATGCGGCATACTCTTCGAACCTCGCGAGTTTTTCCTCGAGTGTCATCGTGCCCTGAGGAAAGTCGATAGCTCCGGCAAGGATGATGTCAGAACCCTCGAGCATGGCGCGGCCAGTCGCATACTCCTGCAGATTCGCAAACACGCAACGGAAGTCATACTTCAGTGCCTTCTCGACATACTGTTCGAACGTGTCCTCGGGCGCGTCGATGTAGTCAATGTACTTGTTGATGGGCTTGGCAAGGGTCATCCTGGACCTCCCTATTTAGGACCGACAATCGATTCGTGGTTTCGCGCGAAAACCATGTTCAATGTACGCCCGTAAAGCAGGGCACTCGCCTATCTTCCGGTAAGTGGTATGAAATTGACCGTAGAAGTATATTGATAACGTTACAGGGCGTCCTGAAGCACGCGCAGCCACCGAGCGCTCTCTCGATTCGCCTCGCTCCATCCAACAGCAAAGGGGCCCGTATCCCACGGATACGGGCCCCTTTCTGCTAAGTGCCAGTTTTAGCCGCGCAGACTACTTGCGGTGAGCGCGGTAGAACTCGATGAGCGCCTGGGTCGAAGCGTCCTGCTCGGCCTTGGCGGCGTCGT
>CAKUCJ010000159.1 GCA_934643435.1 uncultured Collinsella sp. | reverse complement strand
GGCATGGGCCAGGCGCTTTCTGCCGCCGGTCGTCCCTCCGATGCGCTCGACGCCTTTAACGCCGCTACCGCCGACGGCATCTACCAGCTCACGCCCGAGCAGGCCGACGAACTGGCCCGCGTTCATGATTCGCTGGCTGCGCTTTCCGCTCAGACGGCCATGGCTACGGCTCCGGCGCCCGCGATGGACGCTCCTGCCGTCGACCCGCTCGATCCCACGGGCGCAACCGGTCAGTTTATGCCCGACCCCTCTGACACCGGCTTCTTTACGCTGTCCGAGTCCGAGATGGTCCAGCAGGACCGCAAGCAGGCCAAGGTTCGCCGTCGCCGTCGCCACACGGGTCTTAAGATCTTCCTGGTGCTGCTTCTGCTCATCGTGATCACTGCCGGCGGCCTGGGCTATGCCTATACACGCGGCATGGGCTATCCCTCGCAGGAGTCCGTCATCACCGACCTGTTCCAGGCTGCCGGTGACGGCGACACCGCCAAGGCCGAGTCCTGCCTGGCCTCGAGCCTGTCCGAGGACGCTAAGGCGATGATCATCTCCTCGATCCCGCAGGGCGCCACCGTCTCCATCGAGGGCATGGATCAGTCCATGACCGAGACTACCGCCAAGGTGAAGGCCTCGCTGTCCAAGGGCGGCGAGCAGGAGTACACCGTCAAATTCGTGCGCTCCGACAACCATATCGGTTGGGCCGTTTCCTCCTTCGATATCGATTTCTCGGCTGCTGACAACCAGTAGTGACCTTATGGGATTTGGCTCTGCCCGGCGCTTCACCGCAAGTGAGGCGCCGGGCTTGCGCTAGTATGATGGGCTAGTAGTTTTCCAGCAATCATCCAACACATCAGGAGTTGCGTTGTTTTCTTTGATGGATATGTTCTTCGGTAGCTATGCGGGCGATCTTGCCATCGACCTCGGCACCGCCAACACGCTTGTCTCCGTGCGCGGCAAGGGCATCGTCATTCGCGAGCCCTCCGTCGTTGCCATCGACAAGAATGACGAGCGCATCCTGGCCGTCGGTATCGAGGCAAAGCGCATGCTCGGCCGTACGCCCGGCAACATCGTGGCTGTGCGTCCCCTTAAGGATGGCGTTATCGCCGACTTCGACGTTACCGAGGCCATGCTTCGTTACTTTATCGACAAGGCGTCCGAGAAGCGCTATCCGTGGACCCCGCGTCCGCGCGTCGTCGTCTGCGTTCCCTCCGGCGTCACGTCGGTCGAGAAGCGTGCCGTCTTTGAGGCCACGATTCAGGCCGGCGCTCGCCAGGCCTACCTGATCGAGGAGCCCATGGCGGCTGCCATCGGCGCCGACCTGCCCGTCGAGGAGCCCACGGGCTCCATGGTCATCGATATCGGCGGCGGCACCACCGAGGTCGCCGTTATCGCCATGGGCGGCATCGTCGTATCGCAGTCCATTCGCATTGCCGGCGACGAGTTCGACCAGGCGATTCTCACCCACGTTCGCGATGCCTACAACCTGGCTATCGGCGAGCGCACGGCCGAGGATATCAAGATCAAGGTTGGCTCCGCCGTGCCGCTTAAGGACGAGCTCGACGTCGAGGTCAACGGCCGCGACGTGATCACGGGCCTGCCCAAGACCGTGCGCATCGAGAGCGAGGAGATTCGTCGCGCGCTCAACAAGCCGCTCGACGAGATGGCCAAGGCCGTCAAGGACGCCCTCGACGCCACGCCGCCCGATCTTGCCTCGGACCTTATGTACTACGGCATTTTGCTGACCGGCGGCGGCGCGCTGCTGCGCGGTCTCGACGTGCGCCTGCGCGACGAGACCGGCGTTTCGGTCAACGTCAGCCCCACGGCGCTCGATAACGTCGTAAACGGCTGCGCCCGCGTGCTCGAGGCCAACGCCTTTGACGGTGGCTTCGTCCAGACCAATGCTTAATTTCCAAAAGGTGGATTCCATTTGGCACGATCTTCGGGTTTCTCTCCAAATCTGAATACCAAGCGACAATCAACGGGTATGCGCCCGTTGATTGTTTTCAGCCTGATTTCGGTGTTGCTGCTCACGTTTTATATCCGTGAGGGCGAGGCCGGGCCGATTCATGCCGTGCGCTCGGGCGTGACGACGATTACCTCGCCGGTGCGTTTTCTGGGCTCGGCTGTGGCCGCGCCGTTCAATGCGATCGGCAACGTGTTCTCCAACCTCACGGCTTCGCAGGACACGCTCGATGAGCTTAAAAAGCAAAACGAGGTGCTGACGTCTAAGGTTGCCGAGCTTTCCGAGGCTCAAAAGACCGCCGAGCGACTGGAGGGCCTGGTTGGCCTGCAGTCGACTTACAACCTTAAGTCCACCGCGGCTCGTATCGTCGGTGCTTCGGGCGATGCCTGGACCTCGACGGTTACCATCGATAAGGGCTCGGCTGACGGGCTCTCCATCAACATGCCCGTGACGAGTTCTGCCGGTGTCATCGGCCAGATTATCGAGGTTTCGGCCAAGACTTCCACCGTGCGCCTGATCGGTGACGAGAACTCGGGCGTGTCCGCCATGGTGCAGGATACGCGCGCCCAGGGCATGCTGCAGGGCCAGCCCGACGGCACTCTGCGCCTTGAGTACGTGAGCGTCGACTCCGACGTTAAGGTGGGCGACATTATCGTGACCTCGGGTATTGGCGGCGTATTCCCCAAGGGCTTGCCGCTCGGTACCGTTTCGTCGGTTGAGAAATCGGCAAACGACGTGTACTACACCATCGTTGTGCGCGCCCAGACCACGGCCGAGAACAACGAGGAAGTGCTGGTCATTACATCGCTGACCGATGAGCAGTCGGCTTCGGACGAGGACGTGAGCAGTGCCAACAGCACGCCGCAGGGCACGTCGCGCGATGCAGCGACCAAGTCCAAGGACGAGGGCTCGGACGACAGCTCCGACGCGTCCGACGATTCCGGCTCGAGCGAATAGGGAGGCATGTCCATGGATCTACACGAGCAGGGGGCTGGCTCCCGCACTTTTGCGATTGCCGCCATTGTCTGTGTGCTGCTGCAGGCAGGCCTGGCGCCGCAGATCTCCATCGCGGGCGGTCGCGTCAACTTTATGATTATCCTGGTGTGCCTGAGCGTGTTCTCGGGCGATCCCACGCGTGCCGTCGTCTGCGGTTTTTGCAGTGGCCTGTTCTACGACCTGTCGGCAGCCGTGCCGGTGGGTGTGATGTCGCTGCTGCTGACGGTGGGTAGCTTTGCGCTGGTGCACAGCGCTGCCGGGCAGACGGGCGGTACCCCGAGCGCGCGTGGCATCACCGTGGGCGCTTTCGCACTTGCCGTCAACGTTATCTACAGCATTATTTTGCTGTTTATGGGTCTGGAGTCGAGCTTCGTCGTGGCGGTTTTTGGCCATGCCCTTCCGTCCTCGATTCTGACGGGTTTGGTTGCCATTCCGTTTTTGATGTCCGGCGTCGTGCCGCAGTCCGGTTATGGATTCTCCGCACGCGGTGGGCGTCAGACGGGTATGCGCTTTAAGCCCAAGACCCGTAAGCTCAAATAGGGGAGGCCCGTACATGTCTTCCCAGATGACGGTTGTTATCGCCGGTATCGTGCTGGTCGTGGCCATTGTGGTCGCGCTGGTCATTATGCGCCGCGGTGACTCCCGCTTTACCTTTGATACACAGCATGGAACCGCTCCCCGCGCCACCGAGGGCGAGGGCAATACGGCGGCGACGGCCTTTAAGGGTCGCTTCTCCATCCTCACCACCGGTGTGGGCGCGATGTTTGCCGCGCTTGCCGTCAAGCTGTGGGGCATGCAGATGGTCTCGTCTGACTACTACGACAAGCAGGCCAAGAGCAATCAAACCCGTACTGTTACCACGCCGGCCGTGCGTGGACGTATCCTCGATCGCAACGGCGTGGCTCTGGTGCAAAACCGCCCCTCGCTTGCCGTCGTGGCCTATCGCGACCTTGCCGACGACAAGGTACTGGTGCGTCATCTTGCGAACGTGCTGGGCATGCCCTACGTTGCGGTGCTTCGCAATATCCAGGACAATTCCGAAGGCGCGCAGAGCTTGCACACCATTGCCACGGACGTGCGTCGCTCCACCGTCGCCTATATTCAAGAGCATGCCGGTGAGTTCCCCGGGGTGAAGATTGCCGAGCGCACCGAGC
>CAKUCJ010000158.1 GCA_934643435.1 uncultured Collinsella sp. | reverse complement strand
CCCGCTCATCCCAAGCATCCTGTTGGCAGTGATGTACGCTTTGATGACGTGAGCTTTACGCACGAGGGTGCCGAGGCACCTGCCGTTAGCCATGTCAGTTTCAGCGTTTCCGCTGGTAGCACCCTTGCGCTTGTGGGTCCCTCGGGTGGCGGCAAGTCAACCTGCGCAAGCCTGATTCCTCGTTTTTGGGATGTTTCCTCGGGTCGAGTGCTCGTAGGCGGTGTGGACGTCCGCGACATGGATCCTCACGAGCTCATGGACCAGGTTGCCTTTGTGTTCCAGACCAACCAGCTGTTCCGCCAGACGCTTGCCG
This sequence comes from uncultured Collinsella sp., assembly GCA_934643435.1. Taxonomy (GTDB): domain Bacteria; phylum Actinomycetota; class Coriobacteriia; order Coriobacteriales; family Coriobacteriaceae; genus Collinsella. The sequence goes on along the minus strand of CAKUCJ010000158.1, from coordinate 3,806 downwards.
ACAACGTGCGTGCCTCCAAGCCTACGGCCACTGATGACGAAGTGCGTGCGGCCCTCTCCGCGGCCCAGTGCGACGATATCGTGGCCAAGCTCCCGCAGGGTATCAATACCATGCTCGGTGCTGGCGGGGCATATCTTTCGGGCGGCGAGGTGCAGCGCGTGGCGCTTGCCCGTGCCATCCTCAAGGACGCGCCCATCGTGGTGCTCGACGAGGCCACGGCGTTTGCCGATCCCGAGAACGAGGCGCTCATCCAGCGCGCCTTTAGCAAGCTGGCGGCGGGCCGCACCGTCATTATGATCGCGCATCGACTTTCGACCGTGGTGGGCGCCGACCAAATTGTGGTGCTCAACCAGGGCGGCGTGCGGGAGTCGGGCACCCATGCCGAGCTGCTGAGTCGGCATGGCCTGTACGCCAAGATGTGGGCCGAGTATGAGCAGGCCGCGAGCTGGAAGATCACTGCCGCGACCGCAGATGTTGCCGCCGCGAAGGGAGGCGAGGCTTAAATGTTCGCCTCATTCCAAAAGAAGTATTTCCTGTCCGACAAAGGTATCGCCGGCGTAAAGCGCGGCATATTCTGGACCACACTCACCAATCTCATCACCATGGCCGGCATGAGCTTTTTGTTCCTGGTCATGGCCGGCTTTGTCGAGCATCTCGCCAATGGGGCCGACCTGCCGGATGCCCTGCCAATTGTGGGCGGCCTCCTGGTCTTTTTCGTGATGCTCTTTGCCTCTAACTGGCAACAGTACTACTACACGTACTGCATCTTTTACGAGGAGTGCGGCAAGCAGCGCATGGGGATTGCCGAGCGCTTGCGCAAACTGCCGTTGTCGTTTTTCGGCCGTCGTGATCTGGCCGATCTAACCGAAACCATCATGGGCGACGTTCAGACTATGGAGCATGCCTACAGTCATGTGCTGGGAGAACTCTGGGGCGCCATCATCGCAAGCGCCATCGTGTTCGTGGCGTCGCTGTTCTTTTGCTGGCAGCTGGCGATTGCGGCGTTTTGGAGCGTGCCCGTGGCCTTTGCCGTGCTGTATCTGACACGCGGGCCCATGACCCCGGTGTTCGACCGCGTGCGCGCCGAGAAGGTCAAGGTCACCGAGGCGATTCAGGAGACGCTCGACTGCGTGCGCGAGATTCGCGCGACCAATCAGGAGACGCATTATCTTGAGGGCCTCAACGCCGTGATTGATGCCGAGGAGCGCGAGACCACTAAGGGAGAACTCGTTAACGGGCTTTTGGTCAACTCCGCCTTTGTCATTTTGCGTCTGGGGATCGCTTCCACGCTGGTAACGGGCGCCGCGATGGTCGCCGCCGGCCAGGTCGACTTCATGGTGATGTTCGCCTTCCTGCTCATGGTGAGCCGCATCTACGCGCCGTTCGACCAGGCCCTCATGCTCGTCTCCGAGCTGTTCGCCGCTGAGTCCTCCGCCAAGCGCATGCGTTCCATCATGGAGGAGTCCGTGGCGCAGGGTGACGAGAAGTTTGAGCCTGCGGGCCACGACGTGGTGTTCGATCACGTGGCATTTGGTTATGGTGCGGGCGAGGACGGCCGCGCCGGCGAGAAAGTTCTTACCGATGTGAGCTTTACCGCTAAGGAAGGCGAGGTCACGGCACTGGTCGGTCCTTCGGGTTCTGGCAAGTCTACGGTGAGCCGACTGGCCGCGCGCTTTTGGGATGCCACCGCGGGCAAGGTTACCGTGGGTGGCGTGGATGTTGCAGGCGTGGATCCCGAGGTGTTGCTGCGCGACTACGCCATTGTGTTCCAAGACGTGCTGCTCTTCGACGACACGGTGATGGGCAACATCCGCCTGGGCCGTCGCGATGCCACCGACGAGGAAGTCCTCGCGGCCGCGCGTGCCGCCAACTGCGACGAGTTCGTAAGCCGCATGCCGCAGGGCTATGACACCATGATTGGCGAGAACGGCTCCAAGCTGTCCGGTGGCGAGCGCCAGCGCATCTCCATCGCCCGTGCGTTGCTCAAGGATGCGCCGATCGTGCTGTTGGACGAGGCAACGGCGAGCTTGGATGTAGAGAACGAGACCGTGGTGCAGCAGGCACTTTCTCGCCTGCTCGCCGGCAAAACGGTCATCGTGATCGCTCATCGCATGCGCACGGTTGAAAATGCCGACAAGATCGTCGTGCTCAAGGACGGCGTGGTTGCCGAGCAGGGCACTCCGGCACAGCTCAAGGCAGCGGGCGGAGAATTCGCCCGCATGGTCGCACTGCAAAAGGAAGCAGCAACCTGGCAGCTGTAAGAATGTGACAAAGTGACAGTCCCTCTGTCACACTTCATTGTATATGATGAAAATGTAACAAAACTGCCCTAAAACTTCCGTAAATGTGATAAATATCACGTTTTACCCAGGGTAAAATGTGAGAAATCTCACATTTACGGAAGTTTTTTGCGGGAGGTCGGTCATGCAGCGGGATATCATCGCCAAGCTTAATGCTTGGAAGGCGTCGGAGTATCGTAAGCCGCTCATCCTTAAAGGAGCGCGTCAGGTTGGAAAGACGTGGGCGCTCAAGGAGTTCGGCCGCGCCTCGTATCGCAACTGCGTATACCTGACGCTGGAGGAGCCATCTCCCGGGGTTCAAAGCGAATATGCGCAGTTTTTCGAGGGCACGCGTGATCCGCGGCGCATTATTTCAAATCTATCCTTGGCGTTTGGCCAGCCCATCGATCCTGGCGAGACGCTGCTTATTGTTGACGAGATCCAGGACTGCCCCTCTGCAGTTGGTGCTCTCAAGTATTTTTGCGATGAGGCCCCCGAATATCACGTTGCGTGCGCAGGGTCTTTGCTGGGTGTTCGTCTGTCCCGCGAGACGAGTGCCTTTCCGGTGGGAAAGGTCGAGTTCATGGAGATGCACCCCATGAGCTTTTCTGAGTTTTTAAAGGCCGAAGGCGCGTCAAACTATGATGCGTATCTTGGCGGTCTGGATCAGATCGAGGCGGTACCGGATTTCTTTCATGTCCGACTCGTCGAGCACCTTCGCCGCTATTTTGCATGTGGTGGCATGCCGGAGGCTCTTGGCCGTTGGATCGAGACGGGCGACATTGCTCAGGTTGATAAAGTGTTGTCCGACCTCCTGGATTCCTATGAGCGTGATTTTGCTAAGCACGGTGGCCGTGCGCAGTTCGCCAAGCTTTCGCAAATTTGGAACTCAATTTCAACGCAGCTGGCGCGTGAGAATAAAAAGTTTGTTTGGGGTGCGGTTCGCGAGGGGGCCCGTGCCCGCGAATATGAGGATGCCCTGGAATGGCTCGCCGATGCCGGGCTGATTACATCGGTGCGGCTTAATACCGGCGGCGGGATACCGCTCTCGGCCTACGATGATCTCAAGGCCTTTAAGGTCTACTGCCTTGATGTTGGCTTGTTGCGCCGTATGGCAAGGCTCGATGCATCGGCATTCGCCATCTCGGACGCGATTTTTTCTGAGTTCAAAGGATCGTTTGCCGAGAACTACGTGCTTCAGGCGTTGCTTCCGCAGCTGGATGCCGCTCCGCGCTATTGGACTAACGAGAAACCAAAGCATGAGGTCGATTTTTTGATTCAAGTCGGAAACAATATTGTTCCCGTTGAGGTCAAATCGGGGGAGGTCATTCATTCCAAGAGTCTGAAATACTATGCCGACAAACATGCGGAGACGACCCCGTTGAGAGTCCGTTACTCCCTTAAGAACCTGAGGCTTGACGATGGGGTGCTCAATATTCCGCTGTATTTGGCCGACCGATCCGTCCCTCTTATCAAGAAAGCGCTCGCAGCATGACAAAGGGATAGTCCCTTTGTCATGCTGCGGGG
>CAKUCJ010000157.1 GCA_934643435.1 uncultured Collinsella sp. | reverse complement strand
CGATAAGCCGAGTATCGCCCACGCGGGAGACATGCGGGGGCGGGCGCGCCAAACCCGACACTTCTTTTCGCGCCCGCCGCCTGCCGTCGCCCCGCCCCTGACACTTCCTGATACCTGCCAAAAAGGGACAGGTTTATTTTGGTCGGTTTTATCTGGGCAAACGCTGACGATAGGCAGCCGGCGTGCAGCCATAGCGCTCGGCAAACTTTTTGTAGAAGAAACTCATGTTGGCATAGCCCGCCTCACGCGCCGCGGCTTCTGCAGTGGCGCCGGCTTCGAGCAGCATCGCCGCACGTGCCAGGCGGCTCTCCTGCACGAGCTGCATAAACGTGCGGCCCGTCTGCCGCTTGAGCAGCGCGCTTGCGTAGTTGGGGCTCAGGTGCAGATGGTGGGCGAGGTCATCGAGCGTGCAGTCGCTGGCATGGCGCTCGATGTAGCCCATCGCCGCCGCAACTTGCGCCGATGGCAGCGCGGGTGCATCCGTTTGCAGCAGGCCGGCTTCGTAGCTTTGCATGAGCTCAACCAGCAGCAGCTCGAACAGCCTCGAGACAATCTGGGGGCTCGCCGGCGTGGGGTCCAGGCGCTCGCACAGCATCTCCTGCATGTAGCGGCGCACGCGGCGGCTGCCGCCCGTGTGGAAATGCACGTGACCGCGGTGGTCGGTTTCATCATTGAGGGCGTTGAGCAGAAAGCTCGAGACCGCGCTTGTGGGCGAAAGGCTTTGCTCCAGGCTGCGGCCGAGCATTGGCCGCGAAATGATGACGCTCAGCATAATGTCGTGTTCGCCGAGCTCGCCTACAGCATGCGGGCAGGCGACATCGAGCAGGAGTACCTCGTTTTGGGCAAGTGTAAGCGGTGCGCCGTTAACGACTTGCGGGGCGCGCCCACGATAGACATAGCTGATTTCGACATAATCGTGAATGTGCTCCGGCACGGGGTTGAAGCGCGAGTTGCGTACAATCGATAGGCCCTCGGGCATGCCTTCTTGGTGCAGGGCGAGCGTTGGGTTGCCGATTTTACGGATATGTCGGCCATCGGCATCTGCCTGATTACCTTGACCGAGCGCATCGCTCCAGTCGTAATGGGCGCCCGCGCGATAGGCGCGCTCGCTGTCGGTCAGCTTGAGCAGAAGGCTGTCCAAACATGCGATATCCATAGCACCACCATCGTTGATTCGGTCATATTCTGCCGTGGTTTTGATATTAGCAGGACAACGCGCTCGGCGTACTCTGACTTCAATGGATTTAAAAGGTTGGTTTTGGAGGAGTGGATATGGCGGCGTATTTTGAGCAGGTGCTTGGCGGCACCTACGACAACCATGTGCTTCCGTTTTTGTGGCTCAAGGGCGAGGCGCGCAAGACGATCACCGAGTATTTGGAGCAGATTGCCGGCGCGGATATCCGCGAAGTCTGCCTCGAGTCGCGCACGCATCCCGATTTCTGTCACGACGGCTGGTGGTCCGACCTGTGGTTTATTATCGACGAGTGCAAGCGTCTGGGATTGAAGATCTGGCTGCTCGACGACGCGCACTTCCCCACGGGCTATGCCAATGGCGCGCTCGAAGGCGAGGGCGTCGACCCCGCGCTCAAGAAGACCGTGCTCAAGCATCGCACGATTACGGTTGTTGGGCCTCAACCGTCCACGACTATCAAGCTCGGTAATCTCATGGATCCCACGGAGCGTTATGTGGGCGCAGCGGCTTTTGATGCCGCCGGTGCGCCGCTCGACCTCGCGCTCGTTGTCGAGCATGGCAACGATGGCACACCCGCCCGCCTGCGTTTTGACGCTCCCGCCGGCGTTACCACGATCGAGCTTTACGTCACCAGCCAAAAGACCGGCTTTCGCGATGAGTACATCAACATGGTCGACGTCGCCTCGTGCCGTGTGCTGATCGATGCCGTCTACGAGCCCACGTTTGAGCATCTGGGCGACGAGTTCGGCAAGACCATTCTGGGCTTCTTTACCGATGAGCCCGGCTTTATGAACGAGAAGGGCACCACGCTTGACGATGCTTCTACCAGCAGCTTTATCGGGCGAGGCGACCTAGCGCTGCCGTGGTCGGACGAGCTTGCCCGCCGCCTGCGCGATACGCTTGGCGAGGGCTGGCTCACCGAGCTGCACGGCCTTTGGACGCGCGAAACGGACGGTGCCCGCGCTCGACACGTCTACATGGACATTGCCACGCAGCTCTACCGCAGCTGCTTTGACGAGCAGATCGGCGATTGGTGCCGCGCGCACGGCGTTATGCACATTGGACATGTGATCGAGGACAAGAGTTGCCACACACGTCTGGGCCAGGGCGCGGGACACTACTTCCGCGCGGTCGCGGGGCAGGACATGGCCGGCGTGGATGTGGTCATCAACCAGCTCGTCCCCGGCGTCGACCGTGGGCACTACAGCTATTTCCACGGCGCGTGGAACATGGAGTTCTTTACGTACGCGCTTGCCAAGTTGGGGTCTTCGGCCGCGCGCCTCGATCCCAAAAAGCAGGGGCGTTGCATGGCCGAGGTCTTTGGCGCCTTTGGCTGGCACGAGGGCCTGCGCGAGATGAAATGGATTGCCGACCATATGCTCGTCCGCGGTATTAACTGGTTTACGCCACACGCGTTTAGTATGGCGCCCTTCCCCGATTGGGACTGCCCACCGCATTTTTACGCGCACGGCAACAACCCGCAATGGCCGCACTTTGGCCAGCTCATGCGCTATATGAATCGCACGGCAACACTCCTTTCGGAAGGCTGCGCTGCGCGCCCCGTCGCCATCCTGTACCATGCCGATGCCGAATGGGCCGGCAACGCCATGCCCATCGAGCGCGTGGCGGCCGAGCTCACACGGGCGCAGATTGACTTTGATTTTGTGCCGGCAGAGGCTTTTGAGGATGAGGAGCGTTACGAGGTTTCGATTGCCGATGGAACGCTTGCCGTTAATGGCTGCCGCTATCAGGCATTTGTTATGACCGGGGCGTCGTTTACTGGAGCTGCTACGGCGGAGGCGGCGAGACGCATGATGGCCGCGGGCGTTATGGCGCTTGCCGTCGACGAGGTGCCCGGCGCGCTTTACGACGCGGATGGCGCGGCCGAGCTGGACGGGCTTACGGCGACGCCGCTTGCCGATGTGGCGGCGGCGCTTGCGCGCGCGGGGCTGCAGACTGTTGTGACCGATACGCCGCAGCCCTGGCTGCGCGCGTTTCGCTACGAGCGGGCGGGCGCGACCTATGTCATGCTGGTCAACGAACACCCGCGTGAGAGCATTCGCTGCACGGTTGCACTTGCTCGAGGCGAGCGCCTGCGCGGCACGCGCCTCGACCTGCTGAACGGTACCGAGCCCGTTGCGTTTGACGGCGTGTTGGAGCTGGCGCCGGCCGAGAGCTGCGTTGTTGTTCTGGGGGCAAACGGCGAAGTCGAGTCCGATAGCTGCGCGGACATGAGCGCAGGCGCGGATAGTGCGCTCATCCTCAACATCGACGGCCCGTGGACCGTCGCCCTCTCCCCCGCCGGCAGCGACGGAACCTTTGGCGAGCCGCAAAAGCTCGAGGGCTTGTGCGATCTCACGGCCGAGCTGTTCGCCGGCACCTGCGGCACGTACCGCTACCACACGTCGTTCGAGCTGGCGGACAACCTTGCCGACACCGCGATCGACCTGGGAGATGTCTACGAAACTGCAACGCTCGCGCTCGATGGACGCCCGCTCGGCACACGAATCTGCCCGCCCTATCGATTCGCCACCGGCCCACTTACCGTCGGCACGCACGAACTCACCATCGACGTCATCAACACGCTCGACCACGCGATTCCCGACATCTTCGCCCTCACCGAGCCCATCGCACCCAGCGGAATCCTCGGTCCCGTCACCCTCCGCGGGCAAAACCTGCCAAAATAAACCTGTCCCTTTTTGACAGGTTTGGCGAGTGTGGGAGTTCGAATGGATATCAAGCGCACAATTTCCGAGGCGCGGGGCCTTACCCCCACCGAGCAGCAGCTCGGCATCTCGGCCCTTGCCATGGGCGAGGATATCCGCGGGCTGTCCATTAAGGAGTTTGCCGCGCGCACCAACGTTTCGGTCGCGAGCGTGCACCGCTTTTGCAAAAAGCTCGGCCTCGAGGGCTTTAAGGACCTCAAGGT
>CAKUCJ010000156.1 GCA_934643435.1 uncultured Collinsella sp. | reverse complement strand
CGCAAGCACAAGGATGTGCCGGTGATCATGGTCACCGCGCGCGATGCCGTGATGGACAAGGTGGCCGGGCTCGACGCCGGCGCCGACGATTACCTGACCAAGCCGTTTGCCATTGAGGAGCTGTTCGCACGGATCCGCGTGGCGCTGAAGCGCGCGGAGGCCGTGCGGGTGGCTTCGGGCGTTGGCGGCGTCGGGGCCGGGGCGGGCGCCGTGAGTGCCGATGCTGCCGCATCCCCGGCTGGCGACTCGGCCCAGACCGCCGCCGTGCCCTCCCCCGCCGCGCTCACCGTGGGCTCGGTCGCACTCGACCCGAACCGCCGCGAGGTCACAGTCGGCGGCTCGTCCATCGTGCTGACTGCCCGCGAGTTCGACGTCCTCGCCCTGCTTATGGCACACGCCGGCACTGTGCTCACGCGCGAGCGCATTGCGCACGAGGCGCTGGGCTACGAATACGTGGGCGACACCAACAACGTCGACGTGCACATCGCGCACCTGCGCGCCAAGATCGAGGACGCCGGCGGCGCCCGCATCATCCAGACCGTGCGCGGGGTGGGCTATGTCTGTCGCGCGTAACGCCGAGACCAAGCGCGTCACCTCCATCGCCCGCGCCATCAACTGGAGCTACATGTGGCGACGCCTGATGAGCTACGTCTGGCTAAACCTCCTCTTGCTGCTTGTTGCGGCGGCGATCCTCGTCTACGGATACAACCAGACGCTGCCCGCCGGCACGTTTACCGCGGGCTGGATCCCCAGCGAGTCCGTCCGCAGCATGTCGATTTCGCCCACGCAAGGTTGGGACCTGGCCACACTCACCTACACCGCTGAACTTGCACGCACCACCAAGGCCTTCCCCCTCGCGCAGGATCTCACCGCGCTGTGGCCCCTCTATATCGTTGTTGTTGGCTGGCAGATTGTCAGCGTGCTCAACATGCTCGGCGGCGCTCGACGCGTGCGCCGCACCATGGCGCCGCTCAACGACCTGGCGCTGCGCGTGGATGAGCTCGGCCGTATGCAACTCGCCGGCGGCAAGATGGAAACGCTGGAGCAGGCCATCGAGCGTGCAAGCGTCGACTCGCCGAGCGTCACCACCGGCGACGCCGACCTGGCGAGCATCGAGGTCGCACTCAACCGCCTGCTGCGTCAGATGCAAGAGGCCAAGCTGCAGCAGATGCGCTTTGTCAACGACGCAAGCCACGAGCTGCGCACGCCCATCGCGGTGATCCAGGGCTACGTGAACATGCTCGACCGCTGGGGCAAAGACAATCAGGACGTGTTGGCGGAATCCATCGCCTCGCTCAAGGCAGAAAGCGAACACATGCAGGAGCTCGTGGAGCAGCTGCTGTTTTTGGCACGCGGCGATGCCGGCCGCACCGTGCTGCGGTGTGTGAACACCAATCTGGCTGCACTCGTCGGCGAGGTGTGCGAGGAATCGCAGATGATCGATACCGGGCACACGTATCGACTAGCATACGACGCCGCACTTGCCCACGACCCACGCTGCAACGCGTCGGTCGACGTGGCGCTCGTGAAGCAGGCCCTGCGCGTGATCGTGCAAAACGCCGCCAAGTATTCGGACGCGGGTACAGCTATCACGTTTGGCGTAACGCCCGATGCGGGCACGGGCACGATCGACATAAGTGTTGAGGACGAGGGCATCGGCATGAACCAGGAATCCGCAGCTCACGCGTTTGAGCGGTTCTATCGCGCCGACAACGCGCGCGATGCCGGCGCACAGGGCTCGGGCCTGGGGCTCGCCATTGCCAAGTGGATCGTCGATAGCCACGGCGGCGTCATCGGCGTGACCTCGGTCGAAGGCGTCGGCAGCCGCTTTACGATTCGCCTACCGCGGTAAGGGGCGCTTCTCGCAAAACGAAGGTGAATGGTTTTCCCGAGAAGTGAACGACCTATTTTGGACCCCTGAAGCATCCCCACTTTTTGGTGCCAAAACTGCAGGAACAACTCGACGAAACCGCAGGAAATTCCGCCCTCAAAGTGTCGATGTTTCGGGGGTCCGATTTTGCTCGTTCACTTCTCGGGAAAACCATTCACCTTCGATTTTCAACAGCCCACCAGGTGGCCGCGCGGCATAAAAATGGGGTAAGGCCACGCGGCCTTACCCCATTTTTCGTTAGCTATGGCAGCTTGCGCGCTACTCGCGGCACAGGTGCACGGCGAAGCCGGCGAACTCGCGCTTAAAGTACACGAGCTTGGTGCCACCGTCGGGCAGCAATGCGCGCGACTCCTCGTTGACCTCGAGTCCGCGCTCGGCAAACCACTTCTCGGCCGCGTCGATATCGTTGACGGCAAAGCCGATGTGACCCTTGGTGCCACGACCGTTCTGCTTCATGATCTCGACCAGCGAATCGTTGAAGTACGAAACCGGAGTCTCGATAACGGGCATGCCCATCATCGTCGAGAACAGCTCCGCAATCTCCAAGGCGTCGGCCGGGTCGGTGGCGTTGATGCCCACGTGGGCGACGCGCATGCCAAAGAGCTCGACCGGGTTGGCGTTCTGCTCACTCATACAGGTAGAGCCTACAGAGCCATGACGTCGAGAACGGCCTTCTCGGCGGCGACGCGGTTCATGCCGGTCATGAAGGGCACGCCGCTCACGTACGGGCAGGTGAGGCCCTCGGGGGCAACGGTGGTGGCGATCAGCAGGTCGGCGCCCTCGTCGCAAGCGTCCTTGGCCTCGGAGATGGCGCACTGCACGATCTCGTACTTGTCGGCGTAACCGTTGGCGTCGAGCAGGGTGGCGACCTTCTGGGCAACGAGCGTGGAAGTAGCAGCGCCAGCACCGCAAGCCAAAACGATCTTCTTCATAGGTAATGTCTCCCTTCGAGGTTTACTTTTGTTAAGTGTACCGCAGCGAGCAGTGGCGCTCGGCCTCGATGCACTTTTGTGCCAGTTTGCTTGCACGCTGCGTATAATACATCTAGTACATGTTGTCATACCGCTCACTTTATGAGCGACTAAGGACTCTGAAATGCCCGATTCCCGCACCCTCTGGACCGCCGTCGTTATCATCTGTATCGCCGTGTCGGTGTTCTTTAGCATCAAAAAACGCACCACGTTTAAGCGCCTGCAGCAGCTTATGGCCGCCAAACAGTGGAACGAGTTCGATCGCCTGCTCGACGCCAAACTCACCAGCATGCTGTACCCGCGTTACAACCGCGACTACCTGCGCCTGAACTCCTATCTGCTGCGCGAGGACCACGAGCGCGCCGACGAAATGTTCGACCTGCTGCTGGGCCTCAACCTGCCCAAGATGCAGCGCGTCGACCTGGTGATCAAGGCCTTCAACTATTACGTTGGCCAGGAGGACCGCAAAAAGTCCAAGGAGCTGCTGCACGAGATCAAGGGCTTTGAGGGCGGTCAGGCCGAGACGGTCGCACACGAGTGCCAGCTGATGTACGACACGATGATCCTCAAGCGCCACAACGACATTCCCGAGCTGGAGCGCATGCTCGAGGAGGCCGGCGACGACCCCGTTAAGCGCTGCCGCCTGGAGTACCTGCTGGCCCTGCAGTACAAGAACAAGGGCGACGAAGCCACGTTCCAGGAGTTCCTGGAAAAGTCGGGCCAGCACTCGATGGCCGTCAACGCGTAACGGACGGCTTGTGCTAGACTTCTAGTCTTACGGGGGCGTGGCGGAATTGGCATACGCAGGGGACTTAAAATCCCTCGCCGCAAGGATTGTGGGTTCGAGTCCCACCGCCCCTACCATATGGAGCTTTCGAGCCTGTATCCCCAAGGGATGCGGGCTCGTCTCTTTTTCACGCCGGCGGAGCTCTAAGTTGCGGTGGAATAGTTAAAGGGCGCTGAGGCTAGGGGTCCAGGCGATGGTGGGGGTCGCACCGTCGAGAACCTCGTTGACGGTGGCGGCCATGCCGGCGAGCAGGCTGTTCTCGCTTACGGTGAGCGTCTTGTAGCCGCCGGCTCGCATGAGCTCGCGAATTACCACGGCACCTGCCAAGATCACGCCCGCGCGCTTGGGCTGCACGCCTGGCAGCGCAGCGATACCCTCCACATCCAGCGTAGACATACAATCGATGGCGGCCGAGATCTGCTCCATCGAAAGCTCGCGCAGGTGCACAAAGCTCGAGTCGTACGGCTCCAGTTCGTGGACGAGCGC
>CAKUCJ010000155.1 GCA_934643435.1 uncultured Collinsella sp. | reverse complement strand
TAGCCTGCGGTAAGATATACGGTTGTTTACGTAACGCGTTCTCGGGAGCCTGCATGCTCGCCTTTTTACAAACCAACACGCCCATCGTGATCTTCAACCAGATTGTGGTCACGTTGCTCACGGTCTGCTTTCTGTACCAGGTGGTCTTCTTTGTCATCGGCGCCCTGCGCGGTGAGGTCGCACCTCCCAAGGCCAAAAAGCTCCATCGTTACGCCTTCTTTATCGCAGCGCACAACGAGGAGGCCGTAATCGCCAATCTCGTGCGCTCCATCAAGGACCAGGACTATCCGTCCGAGCTTATTGAGGTCTTTGTCGTTGCCGACGCCTGTACCGACAACACCGCGCAGCTCGCGCGCGAGGCCGGTGCCATTGTCTACGAGCGTAACGATCTGGCCCGCAAGGGTAAGAGCTGGGTCATGGACTTTGGTTTCGACCGTATTCTCAACGAGTATCCCGACACCTTCGAGGGCTACTTTATCTTCGATGCCGACAACGTCATCTCCCGCGATTACGTCTCCAAGATGAATGATGCTTTTGACCAGGGCTTCCATGTGGTCACGAGCTATCGTAACTCCAAGAACTTTGGCAGCTCGTGGATCTCGGCGGCTAATGCCACCTGGTATCTGCGTGAGGCGCGCTTTCTCAACAACGCGCGCAATATCTGCAAGACGTCTTGCGCCGTCTCGGGTTCGGGTTACCTTATCTCGGCGAGCGTGATCGAGGGCATGCACGGTTGGCAGTTCCATACGCTGACCGAGGACATCCAGTTCACCACGTTCTGCGCCATTCACGGCATCCGCATCGGTTATGCGCCGGCGGAGTTCTTTGACGAGCAGCCGGTGACGTTTAAGGCGTCTTGGAAGCAGCGCATGCGCTGGACCAAGGGCTTCTACCAGGTCTTTTTTACCTATGGCAAGCATCTTGTCAAATCGACGTTCCGCTATCATCGCTTTGCCGCCTATGACATGTTTATGACCATCGCTCCGGGCATGCTACTGTCCCTGATTTCCATGCTCGCCAACGCGACCTTCCTCATCGTGGGCGGGCTCTCGCACGGCTTCTTGGCTACCGAGGTCGAGATGCAGGCTTGTGCCGCCTCGCTCATCATGACCTTCGCGATGATGTACCAAACCTTCTTTATCCTGGCGCTGCTCACGACCATCTTTGAGTACAAGCACATTCACTGCGCGCAAAAGTGGCGCCTGGTGACCAACCTGTTCACCTTCCCGATCTTTATGTTCAGCTATATCCCCATTACGGTGGCCGCGCTGTTCCTAAAGGTTGACTGGGTCCCGACGCAGCACGCCGTCAGCGTCACCCTCGACGAGGTCATGCAAGGCGCCAAATAACCACCACCAAAACCACCACAAAGGGGACAGGCACCTTTGCGGTGGTTTTTGCTTTCGCGATACAGCTCGAGGAGATGTCCGATGTTCTATATCCCGTTTTGGTTTTGCGCCATCGTTGGCGCCGTTATCGATTTGCGTGAACGGCGGTTCCCGAATGTGCTTGCCGGGGTTTGTGCCGTGGCAGCGTTTGCGGGGGTTTGGCTCGATCGTGGCATGGACACGGCTCTTGACCATGCTGGTCCTGCCGTCATCGTCTATCTTGCGCTCGTGCTCACCGAGTCTCTCTGGCGGCGCCTTCGCCAAGCCCCAGGGATTGGCATGGGGGATGCCAAGGCGCTCTTCGCGCTTTGCACGCTTGATCCCATGGGCGGCGTTGTGGCATTTGCCGCCGCGCTCCTGGTCCTCGCCCTCTCCTGCCTCATCACAAAATCGCGCTCCCTGCCATTGCTACCGTTTTTGGTGCCGATTTTTGCCATAATCGAGGTCGTGGGCTGCACGCTGTAACCGATTGCGCATCCTTCTTAAGGAGCATGCCATGGCAACTAATCAAGAGACGGCCGCCATCAAGGCGCGCATGGACCGTATTCCCTCGACGTTGTCGCCCGAGCTTATCGAGCGCATTGCCGCAGATCGTGCTTCGGGCGCTGTCAATCCGTATCGTTCTAATGACGACCAGGTGGTTCGTCGCATCGACCGTGCCGCAGACAAAGGCACGCTTATGCGCCCGGCGTTTATGCGCGATACCGAGAAGATTCTCCATCTTCCGGCATACACCCGTTATGCAGGCAAAACACAGGTCTTTAGCTTTCGTAGCAACGATGATCTGTCTCGTCGTGGTCTGCATGTGCAGCTCGTCTCGCGCATTGCGCGCGATATCGGCCGTGCCTTGGGGCTCAACTGCGATCTGATCGAGGCGATTGGCCTGGGTCACGACTTGGGACATACGCCCTTCGGCCATGCCGGTGAGCGCTTTCTCAACGATATCTATCATGAGCGCACCGGCCGCTTCTTTTTCCATAACGTGCAGTCGGTGCGCGTGCTCGATGCGCTGTATGGCCGCAACGTGTCGCTCCAGACGCTCGATGGCGTGCTGTGCCATAACGGCGAGTACGAGCAGCGCGTGTTCGAGCTGTCGGATATGGGCTCCTTTGATCAGTTTGACCAGGCGGTCGAGGACTGCATTGCAACGGGCTATAGCGCGATTGAGCATCTGCGCCCCATGACGCTTGAGGGCTGCGTGGTGCGCATCTCGGATATCCTCGCCTACGTCGGCCGCGATCGCCAGGATGCCATCGCTGCGGGCCTACTGTCGCCCGACGCTTTTGACGATGGCCGGGGCGGCGCCTACAACAGCTGGATTCTCACACATGCTTCCATCGATATCGTGGAACATAGCTACGGCAAGCCTCGTATCGAGATGAGTGAGGACCTGTTTGAGGAGATTCGTCGAGCCAAGCGCGAGAACTACGAAAAGATCTACAGCAAGGGCGGCATCGAGGGCGATTCGGAGGCGGAGCTGCGCGAGGCGTTCGAAAAGCTCTACGACCGTTGCCTGCAGGATTTAAATGATGGCGTCGAGTCCTCTTACATCTTTAAGCACCACATTTCGCGCATTGAGCAGCAGCTTTCCTACTACGATCGCACCTATGCCTGGCAGGACGACAAGAATCAAGCGGTGGTGGATTACATCGCGAGTATGACGGACGGTTATTTCTGCGAGCTGACGAGCAAGCTATTCCCGGGTCTGAAGTTTCCGCATCGCACCTATATTAACGAACGGTAGTTCGTATCTATTCGGTATACTGTTGGTGAACAAAGATTTTGATGGATGTACAGGATGGCTATGGACGACCTCTTTTCTGCCTCGACGCGCGAGCGTTCCTTTAAGAATGCGCCGCTCGCGGTGCGCATGCGCCCCAATTCGCTCGACGAGTACGTGGGCCAGCAAAAGGCCGTGGGTAAGGGTTCGTGGTTGCGTGCGGCGATTGAACATGACGTGCTGTCGAGCGTGATCCTGTACGGGCCTGCCGGTACGGGCAAGACGACGCTGGCGCATATCATCGCCAATCATACTAAGAGTGAGTTTGTCGAGGTCAGCGCAGTGACGGGCACCGTAAAGGACCTTCGTCGTGTGATCGACGAGGCCAAGACTCGCCTGAATACGTACGACCGCCGTACCATCCTGTTTATCGATGAGATTCATCGTTTCTCGAAGTCGCAACAGGATGCGCTGTTGCATGCTGTTGAGAACCGTACCGTTATTATGATCGGTGCCACGACGGAGAACCCGTACTTCGAGGTCAACTCAGCACTGTTGTCGCGTGGGCGCGTGGTGGAGCTTGAGCACCTGAAGGACGAGGATATCGCCACGCTCATTGAGCGTGCACTCGAAGCGCAGCAGGGTTTGAACGGCAAGTTCTCGGCCGATGAGGATGCGGTCAAAACCATTTGCACGCTGGCAGCGGGCGATGCTCGCTCGGCGCTCACGACGCTCGAGCTTGCGAGCGAGATTGCCGTGACACGTCCCGATACCGAGGGTACGCCAGCACCGGCAGCGGGGGAGCGTTATCCCATCACGGTCGACGATGTGAAGATCGCCAATCCGCGTCGTGGGTTTTCGTATGACAAAAACGGTGACATGCATTACGACATTATCAGCGCGTTCATCAAGTCCATGCGCGGTAGCGACCCCGATGCCACCATTTACTGGCTTGCGCGCATGATCGATGCGGGGGAGGACCCTAAGTTTATTGCCCGCCGTATTATGATTCAGGCTTCCGAGGACGTTGGAAACGCCGATCCTCAGGC
>CAKUCJ010000154.1 GCA_934643435.1 uncultured Collinsella sp. | reverse complement strand
CGGTACTGCGAGTTGGGGAACTTAAACGCCGCCGCCTCGACCTTACCGGTAATGGAGAGCGTGTCGCCCGTCTCGGCCGCCAGCTTGGGCGCCACGATTATGTCGCCGGCGTAGGCGTGACCGACCTCGGTCATGTCGCGGCCGCACATCACATACAGGTGAGCCAGACGATCGCTCTTGCGCGTGCGGGCGTTGACGAGCTCAAGGCCCGGCTCAAGCGTGCCCGTCAGCACCTTGATAAAGCTAATACGACCCTGTTGCGGATCGGCCAGCGTCTTAAACACAAACGCCACCGGGCGGTCGTCGTCACTCGAGATCTTGAGCGAATCGCCGTCGATGAGCGGCATCTCGCCGTAGTCGGTCGGCGCCGGGAAGTACGTGGCGATGTCGTCCATCAGCGAGTTGACGCCCTGCTCCTTAATGCAATCGCCCGCAAAGACCGGCACAAAGATGCGCTCGGCAATCGCCTTGGACAACAAGCCCTCGAGCTCCTCCTGCGTCAGCGTCTCCTCGCCTTCCAGGTACTTCATCATCAGCTCGTCGTCAGCCTCGGCCACCAGCTCGCACAGATGATCGTGCGCCTCCTCGGCCTGGGCACGATACTCCTCGGGGATCTCCGACTCAACAGCCTCGGCGCCGTTGCAGTGGCGCGCCTTCATGCGCACCAGGTCGATGATGCCGTCAAAGTCCTCGCCCTCGCCCCAGGGAAGGGTTACGGCGCCCAAACGCGTGCCAAAGCGCTCCTGCAGCAGCTCCATGGTGGTCGCAAAACTGGCCTCGGAGCGCGACAGGCGGTTCACAAACACCGCGCGCGCCAAGCGCAGGTCCTCGGCCGCATACCAAAGCTTAACGGTCGTCGGCTGCGGGCCGGCCTCGGCGTCGACCACAAACAGAGCCGTCTCGCAGACGCTCATCGCGGCAAAGGCGTCGCCGATAAAGTCGGGATAGCACGGGGCGTCGAGGACGTTAATGCGGGCGCCCTTCCAGTCGATCGGCGCAATGGTCGTCGAGATGGAAAACGAACGCTTGACCTCTTCGGGGTCATAGTCGAGCGTGGGCTTGGTGCCGTCGTGGCCGCCCAGGCGGGCGGTCTTGCCAGAAAGGTGGAGCATGGCCTCGGCGAGTGAAGTCTTGCCCACCCCGCCTTGGCCTACGAGCACCACGTTCCTTACATTGCCGGTCTTGGGAGCACCCATGATGACCTCCTTGCAGGGTCGCGCGCGATGCGCGACGCCAACGGGGAGAGTTCGCAGTCGGTGCCGTCCCGGGAGCAGCATGGTCGGCAGCCGAGCCGACTCACCCTCCAAATGTCCTATGCCACCACCCTACCCTTGCAGCCGCCTGTCCATGCACACCTTTCGGCACGCGTATGGATACGGGCGGCGAGAGGAGAAAGCGGGCATGGAAGGCGATTGTTGGGCCCCACCGATGCGAATAAAAACCGCCGCAGACCATAAGACCTGCGGCGGTTTCATCTCAATTAATACCTGAGCCTATCCCTCGATACGACTCAAGAACTCGCGCGTACGCTGCTCGCGCGGATGGTCGATCACCTGCTCGGCAGGGCCCTCCTCGACAATGCGGCCGCCATCCATAAAGACCACTCGGTCGGCAACGTCGCGGGCGAACTGCATCGCGTGCGTCACGATCACCATCGTCATATTCTGCGCCGCGAGGTCCTTGATGACACGCAGCACCTCGGCCGTCAGCTCGGGATCGAGCGCCGAGGTCGGCTCGTCAAAGAACAGGATTTCCGGATCGAGCGCCAGGGCGCGGGCGATACTCACGCGCTGTTGCTGACCGCCCGAAAGCTCGCAGGGCACCTTGTTCTCGTTGCCCGTAAGCCCCATCTGCGCAATCAGCTCGCGTGCGCGGGCCTCCGCCTGCTCGCGCGGGCGCTTGAGCACGCGGACCGGAGCGTCGGTGATGTTTTTCATTACCGTATAGTGCGGGAACAGATTGTAGTTCTGGAACACCAGGCCAAACCGCGAGCGCGCCTGCTTGGGAACATCGCCCTTCGCGTATACCGCGCCTGAGCCCGCGTCCGTCGCGACCGCAAGATCGCCAAACGAGAGCGAGCCGCCGTCGAGCGTCTCGAGCAGCGTGGCACAGCGCAGCAGCGTAGACTTACCGCCACCCGAAGGTCCGATAATCGCCACAACCTCGCCACGCTTCACCTCGAGCGAGATATCCTTAAGCACCTCATTGCCGCCAAACGCCTTACGCGCGTTCGTTATTCTCATTACCGTTCCGGACACGGGAACCTCCATGTGTTTAATAAGTCAGCGAGCGCGTGACTGACGAGACAATGTGCTTCGAAAGAGGAGCGCCGCGTACTTCTGTACGCAAGCGACGGTTTGAGGAGCAGATTGGCCGTCAGGCACGCGCGCAGCGTCGAGCAGTCCGCCGTTCGTTAGAACGGCGGAACGAGATTAGTCATGGTAGTAATCCAATTTTTTCTCGGCAGCGCCCAGCAGCATCTCGACTACGAAGTTAAAGACCCAGTAGATCAGCGCCGCAATCGCAAACGGCACCATGCTCACCTGCGAGGCGACCAGCGCCTTGGCCGTCGAGAACATCTCGCCCACGCCGATGGCGAACGCCAGCGACGTGTCCTTGACCAGCGTGATGATCTCGTTGCCCATCGCCGGCAAAATGCGCTTGGCGACCTGCGGCATCACGATATACAGAAACGTCTGCATGCGCGAATAGCCCAGCACCTCAGCGGCCTCGTATTGACCGCGCGGAATGGACTGCAGGCCCGAGCGATAAATCTCGGCAAAATAACCGGCATAGTTGATGATGAACGCCACGACACACGCCGTCCACTTGGAATCGGGCGTGAGCGAAATGCCAAACACGTAGTACGGGGCAAAGTAGATGGCAAACATCTGCAGCATGAGCGGCGTGCCGCGCATGACCGAAATGTAGATGCGCGCAATCCAGCGAAGCGGCGCGATCTTACTCATGCGCATAAACGCCACGGGGATTCCCAGCGGAATCGACCCCAGCAGCGTCAGCACAAACAGCTGCAGGCTGACCAGGAAACCCTGGCCAAGCATCTGCATCATGACTTGGATTGACATTATTTAAGCACCCAATTATCAAAAGAGAGTCCATAGCTCTCATACTTGTCGCAGAGGTCCTTGACCGTGCCGTCCTCGTAGAGCGCCTTGAGCGACTCGGTCACGGCGTCGGCAGACTTGGTGTCACCCTTCTTAAAGCCAACGGCGTAGTGCTCGCTGGACAGCGGCTCATCAAGCTGCGTATAGGCATCGGGCTTGGCGGCAAGCTGATACTGAGCGATCGAGAGGTCGCAGGCAACGGCATCGACCGCGCCGCTCTCGAGCTGCATAAACGCCGTGTTGTACTCACCGATGGTATCGAGCGTGGCAAACGTCGCGGCCAGATCCTTCTGGTCGCCCTCGAGCACGTCCTGCGCGGCGGAATCGGTCTGGGTGATCACTGTCTTGCCGGCAAGATCATCCCAGCTCTTGATACCCGCGTCCTTCTTGACCACGAGCACCTGCTCGTTGAGCATGTACGGATCGGAGAACGTGTAGTCATCCTCGCGGCCCTCCATAGTAAAGCCGTTCCAGATGCAGTTGATGGCACCCGAGTTGAGCAGCGTGTCCTTGGCATCCCAGTCGATAGCCTCATACTCAACGTCCCAGCCCTGCTTGTCGGCAACGGCCTTGGCAAGGTCGAGGTCAAAACCGGTGTACTCGCCATCGTCGCCTACAAAGCCATACGGAGGATAGGACTTGTCAAAGCCCACGACGAGCTTCTTGGACTCCGCAGCGCCCTTCACGTCCTTGGCTGCGGCAGAACCGGCAGCGGAGCCCTTGCCGGCACCACCACCGCAGCCTACCAGGCCGAGGCCAAGCACCGTGGCAAGCGAACCGGCTAGACCAACAAACTGACGACGAGACATATCGGTATTCATGGTATTCCCCCTTGATAGCACTTTAGTTAGGTAAAGTGAGTCATGTAACGTCCAGAATCATACACTTTAGCGTGATGGAGCACAAGGGAGGGGTTGCCCGCCGGGTTCCGGGGCGGGGGTTAAGTTTCCTGCTCTACAGTCCTGCTCACGACGGAGAGCACGCGTGGAGCACAAGGTTGGAGCACCCGGCTGGGCGGCACCCGGCGCGGAGTTTAATTTGCTGCTCTAC
>CAKUCJ010000153.1 GCA_934643435.1 uncultured Collinsella sp. | reverse complement strand
ATCGACAAGATGGGCAGCCGCGACTTTAGCCGCATCCGCACCGGTATCGGCAACCCTCCCGGCAAGATGGCCGTCGCCGACTACGTGCTTAAGCAGCTGCGCGCCCGCGAGGCAGAGGACTTCCAGGACACCTGTGCCCGCGCCGCCGACGCCGCCGGCCTGGCAATCGTACACGGCGTGGTCTACGCCCGCGACCACGTCAACGGCGCCGCCTCCGCCAACGGCAAGCACTAAAACCTACCGGTTAGGGACAGGTTTGTTTTGATAGGTTTTACCTGCGGAAACACCGCAACGGCCACATCGCAATAAGCACCCTGTCGCCATACATACGCAACGCCCCAAAGGGGGCCGGTCTCACCGCAACGCGAGGCCGGCCCCCTTTGCCGTTTTGCCTGATAAAACCGACCAAAATAAACCTGTCCCCTTTTGGTTGGTCAGACGGGATAAACCGGGATAAACCGTTTTTCCACCTGCCGAAGAAACACGTAAACGGCATTGCCATGAGGGTATAATTTGCACCGTATGTCTGCACAACGCCTGTGCGCGTACGGTTTTATTCGGGCTACCGTCCATTTCCGTGGAGGCACGGTTCGGCAGCCCTAACAAGAGAGGGGTTCTATGTATAAGATCCTGGAGAAGACGCAGTTCTCGGAGAAGGTGTTCAAGTTCCGCATCGAGGCGCCTGCAATCGCCAAACATGCGCACGCTGGACAGTTCCTCATGGTTCGCGCCAACGAGACGGGCGAGCGCGTCCCGTTTACCCTGGCCGGCTGGAACGGTGACGAGGGCTGGGTCGAGTTCATCTTCATGGTGATCGGCAAGACCACCGAGATGCTGTCCACCTACGAGGCCGGCGAGTCGCTGCGCGACGTCGTGGGCCCGCTGGGCGTTCCCACCGAGATGGCCGAGGGCCCCTGCGCCGTCATTGGCGGCGGCGTCGGCCTGGCAATTGCCTTCCCGGTCGCCAAGCACCTGGTCGAGACCGGTCACGAGGTGCACGCCATCATGGGCGCCCGCACCAAGGACCTCCTGCTCATGGAGGACCAGTTCCGCGAGCTCCTCGACGAGGACCACATCCACATCACCACCGATGACGGTTCCTACGGCGAGCAGGGCGTTGTCACCGCTCCGCTGGAGCGCCTGCTGCAGGACAAGGCCGTGAGCCAGGTCTTCTGCGTCGGCCCCGTTCCGATGATGAAGTTCTCGACCCTCACCGCCCAGAAGTACGACACCCCCATCACCGCGTCGCTCAACCCCATCATGGTTGACGGCACCGGCATGTGCGGCTGCTGCCGCGTCGAGGTGGGCGGCGTGACCAAGTTCGCTTGCGTCGACGGCCCCGACTTCGATGCCACCCTGGTCGACTGGGATGACCTTCGTGCCCGCCAGGCCGCCTACCGTTCCGAAGAGGGCGAGTCCCTCAAGGCCTATGAGGAAAAGAGCTGCGCATGCCACTAGTTAACGGTCGTTTCGTTGCCGATATGAAGTCGCCCCGCACCCCCGATAACGAGGAGCCGGCTGCCGAGCGCGCCTGCGACTTCCGCCCCGTCGACAAGGGCTTCACCGAGGAGATGGCGCTGGCCGAGGCCGAGCGCTGCCTCAACTGCAAGAAGCCGTTCTGTGTTGAGGGCTGCCCCGTCAACATCAACATCCCCCGCTTTATCGAGCAGATCCGCGAGAAGGACTTTGGCGGCGCTCTCGATACCATCCGCGAGGACTCCATGCTTCCCGCCATCTGCGGCCGCGTCTGCCCGCAGGAGAACCAGTGCGAGGGCAAGTGCATCCGTGGCAAGAAGTCCGAGCCTGTGGCCATCGGCCAGCTCGAGCGCTTCCTGGGTGACCGCCCCGAGCTCGCCTCCACGCCCAAGATGGCTCCCAAGAACGGCAAGAAGGTCGCCGTCGTCGGCTCCGGCCCGTCCGGCATCACCTGCGCCGGCGAGCTCGCCCGTAACGGCTTTGACGTCACCGTCTTCGAGGCATTCTTTACCGGCGGCGGCGTGCTGGTCTACGGCATCCCCGAGTTCCGTCTGCCCAAGGCAGTCGTCAAGCGCGAGATTGACGGCCTGGAGGACATGGGCGTCAAGTTTGAGTACAACTCCGTCGTGGGCAACATGGCCACGGCCGAGGAGCTGTTCGAGCAGGGCTTCGACGCCATCTACGTGGCGACCGGCGCTGGCCTGCCCAAGTTCCTCAACGTCCCCGGCGAGAACCTGCCCAACGTCTTCTTCGCCAACGAGTACCTCACCCGCGTGAACCTGATGAAGGCAAACAAGTTCCCCGAGTACGACACCCCCACCAAGCACGGCAAGAACGTCGTCGTCTTTGGTGGCGGCAACGTGGCTATGGACGCCGTCCGTACCGCCAAGCGCCTGGGCGCCGAGCACGCCATCATCGCCTACCGCCGTACCGAGGACGAGATGCCCTGTCGTCGCGCCGAGCTGCATCACGCCAAAGCCGAGGGCGTCGAGGTTCTGCCGCTCGTCTCCCCGCTCGAGTTTGTCGCTGGCGAGGACGGCTCCGTGTGCGCCGTCAAGGTCCAGAAGATGGAGCTCGGCGAGCCCGACGAGTCCGGCCGCCGTCGTCCGGTTGCCATCGAGGGCGCCATCGAAGAGATCCCCTGCGATGTCGCGATCTCGGCTATCGGCACCAACGCCAACCCCTTCGCTGCCAAGATCGGCGGCAAGATGGAGCTCAACAAGTGGGGCTACATCGTTGCCGACGAGGAGACCGGCCAGACCACCGATCCCCGCATCTGGGCCGGCGGCGACATCGTCACCGGTGCCGCTACGGTCATTCTGGCGATGGGCGCCGGCAAGAAGGCCGCCGCTTCCATCACCAAGAGCCTGCTGGGCGAGTAATCACCTGCAGCGCTAGCCATCAAACGGCAAAGTCCCCGTCGAGCACACGCCCGGCGGGGACTTTTTCTATGCCGACTGCCCGACCACCACAAAGGGGACAGGCACCTTTGTGGTGGTTTTGGGCCGGGGCACAGGGGCTAGCGGTTACGACGCTTGGTTGCGGCGATGCCGGCGGCGGCTACGGTTGCGCCGGCGATGCCTAGGGCGGCGACCGTCATCGCGGTGGTGTCGCCCGTGGCAACCAGGGCAACGTCGGACTTCTTGGTCGGCGCGGCTTTTTCAACCGTCTTGGTCGTGGTAGTTGTCGCGACCAGCTTTGTCGCGGGTTTGGTCTCGGGTTTCACCTCGGGTTTGGGCTCAGGCTTGGCCTCAGGCTGCGGCGTCGGCTTCTCGGGATCGACCGGGGCCGGCGTTGCCTCAGGCGTAAACGTCAGATCAGTGTTGAGCCACAGGGTGAAGATCCAGCCGCTCTCGGGATCAACCACACTCGCTTCGTCCATCTGGTAGCCGCACTCCACGCCGTTGATCACCAGCTTGGTGCTGGGCGTGAAGTAGAAGCCGCGCGCGGACTTAAGGTAGATGCCGTAGCGATAGGTCACGCCAGGCTTAAAGACATCGATGTGGTTGGTAATGTTCTGGTCCCAAAACTCGACAGAGTTTACCTCGCTGCCGTCGCTACCCGTCCAGAACTCACACTGAGGGAGGGAGTTGGAGCCCGTCGGAACATTCGCCGTAAAGACCGGCTTATCGCCCGCCTTGAAGGTGGTTGTGGCGCCGCTGATCTCTATAACGTCGATGGCACGCCATTCGTCGATCGGCTGCTCGCACAGCATATTGTCAGCATTGGGCGCAAAGACTCCGTTGACGGTCTTGACGTGGTGCACCCAATGGCCGTTGACGTTCATTTCGCAGTCATCAGCCACGGTATTGTCGCCCTTGAGCCTCAGCTCAACAGAGTACATGTAGAACTTGCCCTCTTCGAAGTGGTCAATCTTCTTCATGCCCGGCGTATACTTTGCGGGGTCGGAATACCAGAAGGCAACTGGCGTGAGCTCCGCAGGGTCGCTGCCGTCCATCTCTTCCCAGCACTCGTAGGCGATCTCGTACTTGTCGGCGTCGTCGGCAGGAATCGTCGCGGTCGCACGCGGCGCCTCACCGGGTGCATAGTCGGTCTTCACGTCGTTGACGTTCAGGTTCTCGAGAGCTTGGCTTTCTGACGCTACGAGCGTTATGGCACTGTCGATGTTGTAGCGAATATAGTAGTCATCCCTGGTTTCGTTGATGACGACCGAACCGCTCGGCCTGTAGGCGTTGAAGAT
>CAKUCJ010000152.1 GCA_934643435.1 uncultured Collinsella sp. | reverse complement strand
GATGATTCACGTGCAGATCAACAAGGTCGCTTTCATCGGCAAGGGCGGTGTCGGCCTGCTCTACGGCAGCATGATCGCCCAAGCGCTCGGCAATGACGCCGTTGAATACGTTATGGACGACGCACGCTTTGAGCGCCACGCGAGCGACGAGCTCACCATCAACGGCAAGCCTTGCGCGCTCAAATCCGTTCGCGCAAGCGAGGCAATGCCCGCCGACTTGGTCATCCTCACAGTCAAGACAACCGGGCTCGATCAAGCGCTCAAAACCATGGAGAGCGTCGTGGGGCCTGACACGCTGATCGCGTCGCTGTGCAACGGCATCACGAGCGAGCAAAAAATCGCCGAGCGCTTTGGCTGGGAGCACACCGTCCTGGGTATCTGCCAGGGCATGGACGCCGTATTCCTCAACGGCGAGCTCACTTTTACCAACACCGGTGAGATTCGTTTTGGCGCGGCCGCCGGCACCGACCCCGCGACCGTCGCCGCCATCGACGAGCTCTACGCGCGCTGCGGCATCGCCCACACCGTCGAGGACGACATCGCGCACCGCATGTGGGCCAAACTCATGCTCAACGACGGCATTAACCAAACCTGCATGGCCTACGGCGGCACCTACGGAAGCGCTACGGAGCAGGGCTCCGAGCAGCGTCGCTGTTTTGTCTCCGCCATGCGTGAGACACTTGCGGTCGCCAACGCCGAAGGCATCGAGCTCGCCGAGGCAGACCTGACGCAGATGGTGCACCTCATCGAGGGGCTCGACCCCGCCGGCATGCCTTCGATGGCGCAGGACCGCATCGCGCAACGCAAGACAGAGGTCGAGGAGTTTGCGGGTACCGTCTGCCGCTTGGCGGCCAAGCACGAGATCCAGGCGCCGCAGAACGAATGGCTTTATCAGCGCATTCGCGATATCGAGGCAAGCTGGTAGCGCCAACGCGCCGCGTTCAACAGTCTGACAGCAAAAGCCGCCGCAAGGAGCACTCCCCCTTACGGCGGCTTTCATCTTCATCTATAGCCAGTAGTCGACGCCCTGACAGTCAGAGCTGCGACTCCGGAACCTCGTCTTCGTCATCACGGCAAAGGACCACGCCCGCACTTCCCAGCAATGCGGCAGCAATCAGCGCGCCGACCACGATGGGAGCAGCCCCGCATGCCCCTTGCATACCCGCGACAAGCGCGGCCGTAGGACCAAGACAACCGAGCGCAAGTGCGACGGCGGCAACAGCGATATCTCGAGCGTTCATGAGACCACTTCCTCCACGGGAAAGACCTTGTTTCTCATGACTTAGTGTGCCCCGCGCCCATATGCCCGACGTACCGCCACGGTAAGGGCTCTGTTAACTCAAATGCGCATACAAAACGGGCGCCTTTACGTTGCCCGAAAGCTCGGTAAAGACACCCGTCCATCATATGTAATTGGTGCGGCAGATTACCAACCGGTGTAGTAATCAGTCGTTCCGGCTGCGCAGCCCGAATCGTAGACCTTGCACTCGCCCTTAGAACCCGTAAACGTCGAGCCCTGGGACTTATCGCTCGCCGCCACAACGTAGTAGCCATCGGCATCGCGCCAGAAGCCTTCAGAATCCTGCGTCCACTCACCCGTGCGGTGATGATAGAGCACATTGCTGCTGTAGTAGGTCTCGCGACGACCGTTGTAGTTGTTAACGCCACCGGAGCGCGTCAGGCCCGAGCCATTCGCATAGTAAGCGGCGGCAACGTAGGACGAACTGTAGCCGGCGTTGTAATACGAAGCCTGAGCGGCCTCAGCAGCCTCGGCTTCGGCGGCCGCAGCCTCGAGCGCCTCGCACTTGGCGTCCTCGAGCGTGGCGCGCAGCTCATCGAGCTCGGCCGACTTGGCGTCAACTTCATCCATCGTCAATAGGGCACCCGCGCCGTCGATGCAATCCTGCAGAACAGTGCGCTCGTCATCGGTGGCATAGTCGCCATACATATTCATGATGATCTGGGCGCGCATCTCCAGGGAATCGCGCTTGGCCTCCATCGAGGCGTTCCACTCCTGCATGGAACCATAGCCATCGCCGCGATAGTCAACAGGCTGTACCAGCGTCGCCTCGGACGGAGTAGATCCGACCGTATCGGACAATGTTGCGGCGTGGGCATCAGTTGCGCCAGCGCCCACCAATAACGCCACGGAAAGAGCGGCAGAAAGGGCGGCGGCTTTCGGTTTTCGTGAATCGATCCTCATGTAGCTGGAAACCTCCGTAGTGAGTTTTTGCTGCGTTTGAGCTGCGTGTGATTCGATCGCGCTGCATAGTACCCCGAGCAATTCGCGACCTGCAGTTTTTCTCAAAAGGTGCACGTCATTTGCGTAAAACGAACATTCACTCAACAGGAGTTTTCCACATCTTGATTGCATAAAGCATGCCGAAAACCCTGTTTCGGCACGCTTTCTATGCAAAAAAGACGCCTGCGCAAACATTGTTCGCACAGGCACCTTGAGCAGGCATTTTATGCAGTTATACCCATCGAGTCGCAAGGGGTCCTTGCACAAGTCGCCTTACTCGTCCAGCGCGGCGAAGGCCTGCTTCAGATCCCAAATGATGTCCTCGGCGTTCTCGGTACCAATAGAAAGTCGGATCGTGGAGGGCGTGATGTTCTGCTCGGCGAGCTCCTCGGCAGAGAGCTGGGAGTGCGTGGTGGTAGCCGGATGCACGACGAGCGACTTGACGTCTGCCACGTTGGCAAGCAGCGAGAACACCTGCAGGTGATCGATAAACTTCCAAGCAGCCTCCTGGCCGCCCTTGATCTCGAACGTGAAGATCGAGGCACCGCCGTTGGGGAAGTACTCCTGGTAGAGTTCGTGGTCGGGATGCTCGGGCAGGCTCGGGTGGTTTACCTTGGCGACATGGCTATCACCGGCAAGAAACTCGACGACCTTCTTAGTGTTCTCGACATGACGATCGACGCGCAGCGACAGGGTCTCGGTGCCCTGGAGCAGGACCCAGGCGTTGAACGGGCTGATGCAGGCGCCCTCGTCACGCAGCAGGATAGCGCGAACATAGGTTGCGAAGGCGGCAGGACCAGCAGCCTCGGCAAACGAGACGCCATGGTAGGAGGGATTGGGCTCGGCGATCTGGGCGTACTTGCCGCTTGCCTTCCAATCGAAGTTACCGCCGTCGACGATCACACCGCCCAGCGAGGTGCCGTGGCCACCGATGAATTTAGTCGCGGAGTGGACGATGATGTTGGCACCATGCTCCAGCGGACGGAACAGATACGGGGTGCCGAAGGTGTTATCGACGACAACCGGCAGCCCGTGCTTCTTGGCGATCTCGGAGATGGCGTCGATGTTGGGGATGTCGGAGTTGGGGTTGCCGAGCGTCTCGAGATAGATGACCGTGGTGTTGTCCTTGATGGCACCCTCGACCTCGTCCAGGTTATGGGCATCGACAAAGGTGGTCTCGACACCAAACTGGGAGAGCGTGTGCTCCAGCAGGTTGTAGGAACCGCCGTAGATGGTCTTCTGGGCAACCACATGATCGCCGGCCTGGGCGAGTGCCTGCAGGGTGTAGGTGATAGCGGCAGCACCGGAAGCAACGGCGAGGCCGGCCATGCCGCCCTCGAGCGCGGCGATACGGTCCTCAAAGACGCCCTGGGTAGAGTTGGTCAGACGACCGTAGATGTTGCCGGCATCGGCAAGACCAAAGCGGTCGGCGGCGTGCTGGGCGTTACGGAACACATAGCTCGTGGTCTGGTAGATAGGCACAGCGCGGGCATCGGATGCAGGATCGGCGCTCTCCTGCCCAACGTGCAGCTGCAGGGTATCGAAACCAAAGGTGTGCTCGGGGTTGTTGATAAACTGGCTCATGATGATCTCCTTGATCGAACAAAAGTAAATAAAAAGAGAGAAGTAAGTCGCTGTCTCCTGATCACGCCGACGGGCGCAAACAGGAGCCCGGCATTCGTCTTGGTAAGCAATTCATATGCGGGTCTCCTTTCGCATCCCGGTTCCGTGGTCGGATTAATTACCTACCGCCTTTGTGTGTTTTGAATAGTACGAGCATTGTTTCGCTCGGTCAATCACTTATAAGCGCTAACCTGTTATCTGTTTTATAGATAGCAATCGAAAGGATGGCGTCGATGACCCTTCAGCAACTTCGTTTTCTGATCGCCGTAGCAGAGTCCGGCTCAATCAACGCCGCAGCTCAGCGCCTCTATAC
>CAKUCJ010000151.1 GCA_934643435.1 uncultured Collinsella sp. | reverse complement strand
CGTGGTCGGATTAATTACCTACCGCCTTTGTGTGTTTTGAATAGTACGAGCATTGTTTCGCTCGGTCAATCACTTAAAAGCGCTAACCTGTTATCGGTTTTATAGATAGCAATCGAAAGGATGGCGTCGATGACCCTTCAGCAACTTCGCTTTCTGATCGCCGTGGCAGAGTCCGGCTCAATCAACGCCGCAGCTCAGCGCCTCTATACCGCTCAGTCCAACATCTCAAACGCCGTCAAAAGCCTAGAACAGGAACTCCACTTGGAAATCTTTACGCGCTCCAGCCGCGGTGTCACGCTCACCAACGACGGTACCGAGCTTTTGGGTTATGCGCGCCAGGTTGTAGAGCAGGCCGATATGCTTGAGGCCCGCTACGAGGACGGCGGCACCCCACAAGCCCGCCTTGCCATCTCCGCCCAGCACTACGCCTTTTCGGTCGAGGCCTTCGTCAACGTGGTCGAGCGCTGCCGCGACAGCAAGTTCGATTTCATCATGCGCGAGACCACCACATCGCAGATCATCGACGACGTCCGCGCATTCCGCAGCGATATCGGCATTCTGTATCTGGACGACTTTAACGCCCGCGTCCTTCAAAAGGCCTTCGCCGACGCCCGCGCGAGCTTCCACTCTCTCTTCGACGCAACGGTTCACGTCTTCGTGAGCGAGCACCACCCGCTCGCCCGCCGCCCGCAGCTGTCCCTTGCCGACCTTACGCCCTACACCCGCTACAGCTTTGAGCAGGGCACCTCGAACTCCTTCTATTACGCCGAGGAGCCGTTTAGCTATATCCCCTGCGACCGCAACATTCGAGTCTCGGACCGTGGCACGCTCACCAACCTACTCATCACCTCGAACGGCTACACCTTGTCGACCGGCGTGCTCTCAAACGAAATGCAATGGGGCATGGCATCGATTCCGTTGGCAGACGCCCCGACGATGCGCGTGGGCTACATCATGCACGACGAGCGCAAGCCCTCTCCCCTGCTGCAGCAATATCTCGATGAGCTCGACCGCATCATCCGCGAAAGCCGGCCATCTGGAGACGGGGTAGATATCGTAGATTGCTAGCCCCCGACGGGCATGGCGCTACAATGGTCACTCACGAGAGAAGCACTCAGCGAAAGGAACCATGTGAAGGTCATCATCTATACCGACGGCTCGGCCCGATCAAATCCGGGACGCGGCGGCTATGGTGCCGTACTCAAATACACCAACCCCGCCGGCAAGACCTTCACCTCCGAGCTTTCGCGCGGCTATGCCAAGACCACCAACAACCGCATGGAGCTCATGGCCGTCATCGTGGCGCTCGAAGCGCTCAACCGCCCCTGCGAGGTCGAGGTCCATTCCGACTCGCAGTACGTCGTCAACGCCTTTAACAAGCATTGGATCGACGGCTGGAAAAAGCGCGGTTGGAAGACCGCCAACAAGCAGCCCGTTAAGAACCGCGACCTGTGGGAACGCCTGATCACCGCAAAGAGCAAGCACAAGGTCGAGTTCATCTGGGTTAAGGGTCATGCCGGCCACGAGCTCAACGAACGCTGCGACGAGCTCGCCACCACTGCGGCCGACGGCGCCAACCTCGATATCGACACCGGCTTTAACGAGAGCGACCTGTAACGGCGTTTTCGCACGTATTTTTCGTTCTCCCGCGCTACACTCATCCTGTAGACCAAACAACGCAAGGGGGACATATGCTGCGCATCGCGACCATCGGCACATCCATGATCACCGACGACTTCATCCAGGTCGTCAACGCCAACGACCAAGCCGCGTTTGTGGGCACGCTCTCGCGCGATGCCGAGCGCGGCGCCGCCTTTACCGCTGAGCACGGCGGCGAGCGCAACTTCACCGCACTCGATGAGCTCGCGTCCGCCGACGATGTCGATGCCGTCTATATTGGCAGTCCTAACGCACTTCACCACGAGCAGGCCCTTGCCTGCATCGCCGGCGGCAAACACGTCATCGTCGAGAAGCCCTTCTGCGCCACCGAGGCACAGGCGCTGGAGGTCTTCCGCGCCGCCGAGGCAGCGGGCGTTGTAGCCCTCGAGGCCATGCGCCCCCTCCATGACCCCGCCTTCCACGCCATCGAGGACGTTCTGGGCGAGATCGCCCCCATCCGCCGCGCTTCGCTGCGCTTTGGCAAATATTCTTCGCGCTACAACGAGGTTCTCGCGGGACGTGCCACCAATATCTTCGACTGCCACATGGCATCGGGGTCCCTCATGGATATCGGCGTCTACACTGTCGAGCCCATGGTCGAGATCTTCGGCATGCCCTCCAGCCTCACCAGCATGACCACGTTGCTGGATCCCGCCACGCAACAGCTCACGAACGGACCCATCGACGGCTGCGGTTCCATCCTCGCCAGCTACGGCGGCGGCCGCATCTCCGTCGAACTTGCGCACTCCAAGATCACGAACGACTTGCTGCCCTCGCAAATCGAAGGCGAGCGCGGCACCATCCAGATCGACCATCTGTCCACACCCCGCAACGTGCGCATCGACTACCGCGGCGATGTCGTGCGCGGGTCGGCCACCGAGGCCCCGCGCGGGCAGGGCGACAACGGCCGCGTGCTCGACCTGCCAAAGTCGGGCAACACCATGGAGTATGAGCTCGCCGACTTTATCACCGCCATCGGCGGCATCGATAACGTTAAGGAAGAGATTTGGGAAACCCCGGCCGGGCGCCACGAGCTTGGCCATTACCGCGACGTCACGCTTGTCTCACTGCGTATTATGGATGCCGTGCGCCAACAGGCCGGCATCGCCTTCCCCGCCGATTCGGTCAAGCAGGCCTAGCGATGGGTTTCTTCGACAAGCTCTTCTCTGGCGTCAATCGCGAACCCCAAAAACCCACTGACGTCGAACTCGAGCTGCGCCGCAGGCTTACCGTGCTGGCAAGTGACGAGGCCACTCAAGACACTCCCCTGCGCTATTTCTTGCGCTGGACGGGGCAAGTCCAGGGCGTCGGCTTTCGCTTTACCAACACCAACCTCGCGCAGGCACGCGCGCTCACCGGTTGGGTGCGCAATATGGAAGACGGCTCGGTCGAGATGGAGGTGCAGGGCGCACCGGCGAATATCCTGTCTCAGCTCGAGGCGCTTCATGCCTCCTACGAGCGGATGGGAACGCGTTTTCGCCTTGCAGATGCCCAGGCCCAAGCCCCGCTTGCCAATGAAGACGGTTTCAGTCCTCGTTATTAGTATTGTGTGCTAAATACGGTATCATTTAAGTACGACCGTTGATAGAGAAGAGGCGAGGCGCATGGCAGTGCAAAGAAGAAATACCAAGCAGCGGAAGCTGGTTCTTGATGCCGTGCGCCAAAGCTATAACCATCCTACCGCCGACGAAATCTACAACGTCGTGCGCGCGCAGGATGACAAGATCAGCCGCGGCACGGTCTACCGCAACCTCAACCTCTTGGCCGATGCTGGGGAGATTCTCTCTATCAAGACGCCGGGCGGCAGCCGCTTCGATCGCACCATCGAGCCGCATGCGCATATCATCTGCTCCTCGTGCGGTCGCGTCATCGACGTGCCGCTCCCCTTCGACACCCAGCTCGATACCAAAGCGTCCGAGCAAATCGGCTGGAACGTCACCTCGCACTACACCATCTTCGAGGGCCTTTGCCCCGACTGCCGGTAGATATTTGGGACATGCCTTAAAATCTACCTTTCCACCGTCATGCGGCCAAAAGTAGATTTCTAGGCATGTCCCAAAAATCTACTCGGCGAGCAGGCGACGCAGTTCCTCTTCCACCGTTCGCACATAGCGGACACGGTCGTTGATGCCGCGCATAGTGGGATTGCAGTTTTCCATCAGATAGGGATGCCCAACGACGTTGAGCATATCGCGATCGTTCTCATTGTCGCCAAACGCCATCATCTCATCGGGTGAGATTCCCAGCGCGCGACCGTAGTCGGCAAGCGCGGAACCTTTGCCCGAACCAAAACCGATAAAGTCCGTCCATTCGGTTCCCGACGTCATGACATCGACGCGGTCACTAAAAAGGCGCTCAAAATACTCGAGCGCAGCCGGCTGATCGACCTCGGGCGTCTGGAACGCAATCTTAATGACATCCTCGTCAATGTCCTCGGGGCGATCGACCACGGCCACATCACAGTGGACCTCGTCGCGCAGGTGATCGACAAAAGCATCGTTGCCGCTCATAACGTAAAGATG
>CAKUCJ010000150.1 GCA_934643435.1 uncultured Collinsella sp. | reverse complement strand
TGACCTTCTCGAGCGTCAGGACGATCTGATTAGGACGGCCTTTACCGACCAGCTCACCGGACTTGGCAACCGCGGCGGCTTTGCCCGTTCCCTAGAGGAAATCTGGGAGCAGGAACTGTCCGTGACCATGGCGTTTATCGACATCGATAACCTTAAGCACTGCAACGACGTCTTTGGGCATGACGAGGGCAACCGCTATATCTTGCAGGTAAGTCTCTATCTCAAGCTGTATATGAAGGTGGACGAGGCGGCGTTTCGCATAGGCGGCGACGAGTTTGCCATCCTGTCTACGATTGCGACCGAGGACGACCTCGCCGAGCGCCTGGAACACTGCCGAACGGTCCTGCTCAAAAACAACGATTCCGAGATGCCTCACTCGTTTAGCTACGGAGTGTCGCACGCCGACCCCGCCCTGGGTGAAGTCTCCAATCGCATGACACTCGATGCCGACCATCGCATGTACGACTACAAGCTACGCCATGCCATGCATCTTGATCGACGCAATATCGCGCAAGTCCACACCGACGACTTCGAAATAAGCGATCGCGTTTTCGATGCCTTTTCGATGCTCAACGAAGGCCGTTATTGCTTTATCGAGAACTTGGACAAACATCGCACCCTTTGGTCACAAGGCGCCTCGCGCGATCTCGGTCTTCCTTCTGAGCATGTAGACAACTGCCACGATTACTGGAAAACGCGCGTCCACCCCGATGACCTTGAGGCCTACATCAACGACATCGACCAAATCTATAATGGCTCCAAACACCGCCGTGTCATGCAGTACCGCATGCGCAATGCCGCGGGCGACTACGTCCTCTGCCGCGCTCGCGGGTTTCGTATCGACGGCGACGGAAATACCCCCCTCGCTCTATGTCGGCGAACTTGTTAACCACTCACTCGCCGAGACCGTCGACGCCGCTACGGGCCTCGGAACGCAGCGTATGCTGATCAACGCTATCGATGCCTGCCGTCGCGACCGTTGCGAGACGGGGCTTATAGCGGTCCGCGTTTGTGGCACGGCAAAGTTCAACGAGCCCTACGGGGCCGAGGCTGTCGACAACATGCTCGCCGAATACGCAGGCCGCATGTTATCGATCACCCGCGGCAGAAGTCGCGTCTTCCGCTCGCGAAACGCCCAGTTCGTCGTGCTCAGCAACGATCTGGACCACGAGGCATTCGAGCAACTGACCCATCATCTTAAAGAGGCCGTTTTCGCTCCTGTTCGAATCGCGAACGACACCATTACCCCCGTCTGTCTTGTCGTCCCGGCCTTTTACGAGCGCTTAATCAATCAAGCGACCGCTGTTTTAGGCGAACTCGACCGTCGTCTTCGCGCCGCCGGCGGGCTTGCCCCCAACGACAGCCTCCCCATACCCGAGATTGAGCGTAAAAGCGCCGTCGTCGAACGCATCGATACGCTCACGGGCCTCTATCGACCCAGCGAGTTTATGCGGCGTGCCAACGCATTTCTGAGGACAGGGCGCGACGGCGCTTGGTGTATCGCCACCGTCGACATGGGTCATATGCGACTGTTTAACGAATGGCACGGACAGGCCGAGGGCGACCGCGTGCTCGCCGATGTGGGCACGGTCCTCAAAGACATCGAGAATGCCGAGATGGGCGTCGCAGGATACTGGGGCCAAGACGACTTTTGCATTCTCATCCCCTTTGAGCACGACACCGTCCATCAAATCTATAACCGCGTTCGCGCCGCCGTGGCCAAGCATGATGACGGCGTCGGCTTCTGGCCGTCCATGGGCGTTTGCCCCATCGACCCCAACGAGGAAATCACCATCGACGCGCAGGCCAAGGCCATGTTTACCAATCGGCGCGCAAAAAACGACTTTAAGGAGCGCGTCGCCATTTTCCGCCCCGAGGAGTACGAGCGCGAAACCGCGTTCCACCGCACGCTGACCGAATTCCAGTATGCGTTCTCAAACGGCCGCATTACCTACTACCTGCAGCCCCAGGTCGACATGGAAACTGGCGAGATCGTTGGCGCCGAGGCGCTCACGCGCTGGATTGGCAAGGACGGTTCCCTCATTTCGCCTGTAACGTTTATCCCCGCACTCGAGGAAAGCGGCTTTGTGGTGACGCTCGACAAGTACATTTGGCAGGGCGTCGCCTCGTGGCTGCGCGGGCGCATCGACCGGGGGCTTCGCGTGGTTCCGGTCTCGCTCAATGTGTCGCGCGTGGATATCCTTGCCTGCGACGTTGCCGAACATATGGGAGCACTTGCCGCCCAATACAACCTACCGCCCGAACTCATGCGCATCGAGATCACCGAGACAGCCTATACGGGAGAATCCGAGGCCGTGGATAAACTGACAGCTGACCTGCACACCCTCGGCTTCTCAACCTATATGGACGACTTTGGCACCGGCCAGTCCACGCTCGCGATGCTCAAGAACGTCAACGTCGACGTTATCAAGCTTGACCGCACGTTTGTTCCCGCCGACGGAGATCAAGGCCGCAGCGCGCAAATCATTACATCAATGCTCGATATGGCGCAGTCGCTCCATCTGCCCGTCGTGGTCGAAGGCGTCGAGACAAATGAGCAGGCGAACATGCTACGACAGATGGGCGCCCGCTACGCTCAGGGCTTCCTCTACTACCGCCCCATGCCGGCGAATGATTTTGAGGCATTGCTCGATGGTGGCAATAACAACTGATACGCTCGCACGCAAAACGCCACCGCCGAAGGGGGTATTTGTCTCCATTAGCTAACTTATATCCCCAATTCAAACCGAATTGGGGATATGATACAAACCGTTGTTCCGCCCAAGGAGGTTATCCATCATGAACGAGTCATACCGCTTGGGCGAGCAATCGATTATTGCCTATCTTCAGCGACTTGCGAATGGTGTCTCGACCGCCGAACTCGATGTTTCCGCGCTGCCTGCTGAGCTACGCGCCGTTGGTGAGCAACTGCAAAAGACGCATGCCATCCTGCAACAAGAGCGCCAGCTGCTTGAGCGCAACGCCTATATCGATCCGCTCACCAACTTGGGCAACCGCGGCGGACTCGACCGTCACGTCGAGCAGCTCTGGCGCAAAGGCAACCCCTTCACCTGCGCCTATATTGACATCGACCACCTTAAGCACTGCAACGATAAGTTTGGCCACGCCGAAGGCAACCGCTACATTCTGGGCATCTGCCGCGCGCTCACCGAGGCAATGGAGCACGATGAAATGCTGTTCCGTATCGGTGGAGATGAATTTGTACTCGTGTCCCCCACGACAGGCGAAGCCGAGCTCGAGCAGCGCTTGGAGCGGACACGCACCGATCTTGTCGAGGCAACATCAGACGGCAAGGCGCCCATGATCGCTAGCTTTAGCTTTGGCTGCTCGCGCGTCAATCCACTTGCCGGCGACACGCGTCGCCAGATGACGATGGATGCCGATCGCAAGATGTATCGCTATAAGCTTATGCATCGTGTGCAGCAACCGAAAGACAATGACGCGCCGCCACACCCAATTGCCGAGCAGCTTCCGTGCAACGACCGCGTATTCCAAGCGATCTCTATGAGCTCCGAGACGCGCTATCCGTTTATCCTCAATCTCGATACGGGCGAATCGCAATGGTCGGTTAATGCCGTACGCGATTTTGACCTGCCCTCCCAGCATCCTTTTAACTCACTCGACTTGTGGCTTGCCCGCGTTCACCCCGAGGACCGCGACAACGTACGCGCCGAGCTCGATATGGTGATAAACGGTACGTGGCACTTCCACTACATGCAGTATCGTGTGATGGATGCCACCGAAGCATACGTGCTTTGCGACTGCACGGGCTACCGCTTGGACGGCACCGATACCGAGCCCAACATGTACGTGGGCATGATTATCAACCGCAGCTTGGCAGATACGACTGATTCCGTGACCGGCCTGGGCGACATCCACGCCCTGGTCAACGCCATTGGCGAAATGCGTCGCGTCGCGCGCAAGGCGGGCTTGGTCGCCATTAAAATCGACGATATCGCTCAGGTCAATGCCCGCTTTGGCTTTGATGCAGGCGACCGCGTTTTGGCGGAGAGCGCCGCCTGCCTCATGGATTGTTCGCGCGGCAAGGGTCGCCTGTTCCGTTCGACGGGACCGATGTTCGTGGCGCTTTTCGACGAATTCGATCCCGAAAAGACCGACGCGATCGCAGACGAAATCGAACGGTTCTTGGGTTCTCCCGTGCT
>CAKUCJ010000149.1 GCA_934643435.1 uncultured Collinsella sp. | reverse complement strand
GAAAGCGCACGCATGTAGACGTTGTTGAGGATCGGGGCGAAGATCAGGTGGTTGAAGTACTCGCTCACGCTGTCCTTGATGTCGTTGAGGCCGAGTTCCTTGGCGTCGAGCTGATAAACGCGCTCGCCACCGTACTGGTTGACGAAGCGGATGCCGCGCTCGTCGTTGCAGCGGCTGCGGCCGACGCTGATGAGCTGGAACAGCGAGGTGCGCTTGTCCAGGATCTCGAAGGGGCCGTGGAAGAAGTCGCAGGTGTTGATGGTGCAGGAATCGATCTGCAGCATCTCCTGCACGTTGCAGATGCTAAAGACATAGGCAGCGCCAAAGAGCGGACCCTGAGCCATCACGTTGATGCAGGGCTTGTCAGCGTTCTGCTCGGCCCACTTGGCGGCGAGCGGCGTGGTGTACTCGACGGCCTTGCGGTAGATGGGATCGACCAGGTCGAAAGCGGCCATGGCAGTCTCGTACTCGGCATAGCCCTCGGTCTGCTGCGTGAGCTCCATGGCGATCATGGTCACGACAGCAGAGTTGGTGCGGCCCATGCAAGACTCGTCGACGGCAAGGCTGTCGTACTGGACCTTGTAGTCGCAGACCTCGGTGAGGCCGGACTCGTCAACATAGATGGCGATGGTGCTGGCGCCATGATCCTTGGCGACCTGGGCGGCGACGATGGTCTCCTTGGTACCGCGCATGGACACGACGACGGCCAGGGTGTTCTCGTTGACGTAGGCCGGGGTGGCGTGCACGAACTCGTTGCTGGTGTAGCTGGAGCTCACGACCTGCGTGGCCTCGTGCTCCATAAAGTACTGGGCAGGATAGTTGCCGCCGTTGGAGCCGCCGGCGCCGATCCACACGACGCGCTTGATGCCGCCCTTGTCTGCCTTGTCAGCCAAAACCTGCGAAACGACGTCCTTGACCTGTTCCTGAGTAGTCATCGTGCATCAGCCTTTCTTCTCGTTTGATGCTCTCGATGGCATACAAGTTACATACATGTCTTTGCGATGTCGACTAGTTGTATGCTATATTTGTCTCAGAAATTTTCCTGCTGGGTGTTTCGGCAACTCATTACCAGCGGTTTTGATGACGTATAGGATACATGCTTGGTTAGGCAAGCATACAAGTTAGATACAGGTTTACGCTATGAGCACTTCGTCCAAAAAGAATCTGACCCAATACGAGCGCCTGGCGGGTACGCTTCGCGACCGCATCGCCGCCGGCACCTATGCGCGCGGGGACAAGCTACCGTCCGAGATGGAGCTCATGGACGAGTCGGGGCTCTCGCGCAGTACCGTGCGCCATGCGCTTAAGGTACTGGTGGATGAGGGCCTGGTGCGCACCGAGCGCGGACGCGGCGCCTTTGTGGCCGACACGCCTGAGGTGCACGAGAACAACCTGGTGTTCTCGAGTTACACCAAGCAGGTCGAGGGTCAGGGCATGAAGCCCACCACGCGCACGGTGGACTCGGGCTTTGCCAAGGCGGCGGGCAGCGTGGCCAAGTTCTTTGATGCCGCCGTGGGCAGCAAGCTCGTCAAGCTCGTTCGCCTGCGTTATCTGGACGATGTGCCGCTATGCTTGGAGACCACGTATCTGCCGCCGAGCTTTGGGTCGCTCATCGACCGCGACATCAACGGTTCGCTCTATGCCACGCTGCGTCAGGAGTTCCACCGCGCGCCGGCGCAGGGACACAAGACCTTTGAGGTGTGCTACGCATCGCAAAACGAGGCGTTTTTGCTCAACGTCGAGCGCGGGCAGGCGCTCATCCTGATCACCGACTACGTCTACGACACCGACGGTCGCCCGCTCCACGTCTCCAAGCGCATCCAGCGAACCGACCGCGCCAAATACACCGAGCCCATCGGCTAGCGCACCAAACGAGGCAAAATGTACCTAATAAACGTTTTACCTGCGGTTTTTATTAAATCTCAAGCCGGCATGGCGCAAATGCCAACATCGCCTGGCAACACGCGCCGCCCAAGCTCAACTGTTCCTGCCCAGAATATCCAGCACCGTAAACCTAAGTGAGTAGACTTTTCGCGACCTGCCAAGCACAACCAAAACAGCCATCTCCGTGACCTGCGGTTTTACTAAAGCAGATACGCTTTGTGCTCGCCTTGCGCCAAAAAGTCTACTCACTTAGCTCGCAAGGTGTCTCGACGGGACGATTCGAGTCAAAAAAGCGTACGAACGCGGCGCTTCTTGCGGCAATTTGATACCGCAAGACAGCCGAAAACCTGTCCCTAAATGGAAGGTTTGAAACCTTGGGCAACAAGTGCGGGGAACCAGGTTGGTTTGGGCTGGTTGGGGGTGCGCTCGGCTAGAACCAGCTCCATCCAGCACATGTCATACCAGCGGCCGAACTTTTGCGCGCAGCGATCGAAGGCGCCCACCAGGCGATATCCCATATGGGCATGGAAATCCTGGCTGTTGTGCGTCAGGTACTCGTCATCCTTGTCGTGCGGCACGGCGATGAGCGCGCACATGTTGGTGATGCCCATCGCGATCAGGCATTGCTTGAGCGCGTCGTGCAGCTTGCGACCCAGCCCGCCATGGCGCACATCGCGCGCCAGGTAGATTGACGTCTCGACCGACCAGTCGTACGCCTCGCGACTGTTGAGCGGACTCACATAGGCATAACCTACCGGGTGGCCATCGAGTTCCATCACCAAGTACGGATAGCGCTTGAGCGTCTTGGCGATGCGCCCGGCAAACTCCTCAACGCTCGGCACCTCGTATTCGCAGGTAATCGCCGTCTCGCGCACGTATGGCTCGTAAATGTCAAGCAACGCCGGCGCGTCATCGGGCGTCGCCAGGCGAATCGTCGGCTCGGACATCTCGGACTTCTCGGGCATAAACCCTTCCCCCTCAAAAGCAAGGGCCGCCTTACGCCAAACCAAGGCGCAAGGCGGCCCCTCGTCATCACATCAACCTACAGGACGGCCGCCAACGCGTCGATGTCCTCCTGCGTCGTGGCCCAGCTGGTGCAAAAGCGCACCACGGTGTGGGTCTCGTCGTACTTTTCCCAGTACTCAATCGCCGCATGCTCGCGAATGCGCGCCATGTCCTCGTTGGGCAGAATCACAAACTGCTGGTTGGTGGGCGTCTCCAAGAAGAACTGGTAGCCGCGCTCATGCAGCACGCGACGAAGGGCCTGCGCGGTCTCAATCGCCTGGCGGCCGATCTCAAAATATAGGCCGTCGGTAAAGAGCGCCTCGAACTGCACGCCCGTCAGGCGACCTTTGGCCAGCAGCGCGCCATGCTGCTTAATGCGCGGAATGGGATGAGCCGGAGCGTGCATGCCGCAGAACACCACGGCCT
Organism: uncultured Collinsella sp.; assembly: GCA_934643435.1. Classification (GTDB taxonomy): domain Bacteria; phylum Actinomycetota; class Coriobacteriia; order Coriobacteriales; family Coriobacteriaceae; genus Collinsella. The sequence goes on along the minus strand of CAKUCJ010000149.1, from coordinate 871 downwards.
CGCCGCACAGGGCGCCGCACTTGGTGCCGCCGATGTAGAACACGTCGCACAGCCGTGCCAGCTCGGGCAGCGTAATGTCGCACGCATCGGCCGCCAGCGCATAAGCCAGGCGGGCGCCATCCACAAACAGCGGAATCTCGCGCTTCTGGCACACCGCGTGAATCGCCGCCAGCTCGGCCTTGGAATACAGCGTGCCGTACTCGGTCGAAAGGCTCACATACACGGCACCCGGGAACACCGTGTGCTCGTAGCTCTCGTTTTCGTAGAACACCTGGATATAGTTCTCGAGGTCCTCGGCGTGCATCTTGCCCTCGTAGCCGGGGATGGTGAGCACCTTGTGGCCGCCAAACTCGATAGCGCCCGCCTCGTGGCAGGCAACGTGACCGGTCTCGGCGGCAACGACGCCCTCGTAGGGCGCAAGCAGCATGTCGATTACCGTGGCATTGGCCTGCGTGCCGCCCACCAGCAAGAACACATCGGCATCCGGTGCCTGGCAAGCCTCGCGGATGAGCTGCTTGGCATGCTCGGTGTGTGCGTCGGTACCGTAGCCGGGCTGCGGCTCCATATTGGTATCGACGAGCGCCTGCAGCACCGCCGGGTGTGCGCCGTGGGAATAATCGTTGTTGAACGCGAGCATGGCAATCCTCTCTTACCGGATATCGGCCAGATGATTCAGGTGGGGCTATTGTACGCCGTGCGGATAGACAATGTGCGCGGCAAGACACTCGAGTGCCAGCACCAGGGCAAAGCCGCAGCTCACATCGGTCAAAAAATGCGCACCGATCACGATGCGGCCAAAGGCGACGAGCGCCGCGACGGCCGCCGCCGCCCAAAAGACCACGCGACGACGCGACGGCTTTTCCGTAAAGGC
>CAKUCJ010000148.1 GCA_934643435.1 uncultured Collinsella sp. | reverse complement strand
ATCTGATTGCCGACCTTGAGCAGGCGCTCGCGCAGTGCTAGGCTAGCGTGCGTGCGAGGCGTGGGACGGCTTTTCGGCTGACGACGTCCTCATAGTTCCGATTCCGTAGGCGGGACCCCGATCGTGACCGTTTGTAGGCGATTGGGGTCCCGTTTTTGCGTTGCACGATAGAAAGGATATATATGGAGAAAACTGCCGAGCAGCTGCGCCGCGAACACATTGCCCTGGAGGGCGACACCCACGGTAAGAATAAATGGGCGATTCTGTTCACCGTGCTCGTCATGACCTTTATGGCGTGTCTGGATGCGAGCATCGTGACGGTGGCGCTTCCGGTGATGCAAAAGGAGCTGGGTGTGGGTCTCGACCGCATTCAGCTCGTGAGCTCGGCGTATCTGCTCGCGACGTGCGTCGCCATGCTGCCGTTTGGCCGCTTGGGCGATGTGCGCGGCAAGGTGAATGTGTTCCAGCTTGGTGTGATCGTCTTTACGGGTGGCTCGCTGCTTTGCGGGCTTTCGGCTTCGCTCGAGGTGCTTATCTTGGCGCGTATCGTGCAGGGCATTGGCTGTGCCGCCGCGATGGCCAACAATATGGGCATCATCACCGAGTCGTTTCCGGCGCGTGAGCGCGGTCGTGCCATGGGCATTCTGGCGACCTTTGTGGCTCTTGGCATGATGTGCGGCCCCGTGCTCGGCGGCGTACTCGTGGCAAGTTTTCCCTGGGAGAGCATCTTCCTCATCAACCTTCCCATTGGCGTCATCTCGTTTATCGTGGGACTCTACACGCTGCCGCATGTCAAGCCGGAGGCTGGCGAACGCCCTATGCCGTTGACAGAGGCGGCGCGTCGCTGCTTTGCGAGCTCGGCTTTCACGATTAACCTGGCTTGCATGCTTATCGTGTTCGTGGGTATCGGTGCCTCCGAGTTTGTGCTGCCGTTCTACTTTCAGGATGCCCACGGCTTTAGCTCCGATATCTCCGGCCTGTTGTTTTTGGCGATGCCGGTCGTGAATGCCTTTGTGGGCCCGCTTTCGGGCTCGGTGTCCGACCGTGTTGGTTGTGAAGCGCCCACGGCCGTTGGCCTGGGCGTGTACGTGTGCGGTCTCTTTGCGGTGAGCACGCTTGACGAGCACTCTTCCATCTTGATGATCGTGTGCTGCGTCGCGTTTATGTCGTGCGGCACGTCGATCTTCCAGAGTCCCAATAATTCGCTGTATATGGGTTCGGCTCCGCGTGAGGCGCTTGGCTTTGCGGGCAGCTTGGGCAGCTTGGCGCGCTATGCGGGCATAGCGCTGGGTATTACGGCGGCGTCGCGCATCCTGTATGGACAGACGAGCGCGGTAATGGGTAAGACGGTCACGAGCTATGTTGCGGGCCGTCCGGATGTGTTCCTCTTTGGCTTCCGTTCGGTGTTCTACGTGCTGATGGCCGTTGCCGCCGTTGGTTTTGCGCTCACATTGGTACGTTTGGTGAGGACGCGCATCCGGCATTAGCGTGTTCGCGAGTCGCCTGCCAAGAATCACGCCCATCTACTACGTTTAACTGTGCACCTCAAACCATGACGCATTCGCTAAAAACAAAAGCGCAGGTAGAGAGCCTGCCGGTTTTTGAGAATCGGGGGTATGGACAGGGGTGTCAGGTTAAACGTAGTAAATGGGCCGATTTCGTGGCACGCACCCTTCGCAAATCCGTGGGGAACGAAGGAAAAGGGCTCATAAATGTAGTCAAAAGAGCCCCGTCCCAAATTGACTGGTCTTGCGGCTTTATGGTGCGGTGGGGCTTGTGGGGCGGGTGGGGGTCGGTACGTGGTAGACTATCGTGCAACGTTTGTTCATCGCGCGGAATCATTGCCGCGAGAAAGGGTTGCGCCATGCAGGAGCTTGAGGATCGTATTCGCCGTGACGGCATCGTAAAGGCCGGTAACGTCCTTAAGGTTGATGCCTTCCTCAACCACCAGTGCGACGTTGAGCTGTTCGACCACATGGGCGCCGAGTGGGCTCGTCTGTTCGAGGGCGTCGAGATCAACAAGATTCTGACGATCGAGGCTTCGGGCATTGGTATGGCCTGCATCGCGGCTCAGCATTTTGGCGGCGTGCCGGTTGTTTTTGCCAAGAAGGCCCAGTCCATCAACCTCGACGGCGAGCAGTATGCCACGACTATCTACTCTTTTACCAAGCAAAAGGAGTATCCGGTTATCGTGGGTAAGCGCTTCCTGTCCGAGGGCGACAAGGTTCTGATTATCGACGACTTCCTGGCCAACGGTTGCGCGCTCGAGGGCCTCATCAAGATCTGCGAGGCTGCGGGTGCCGAGGTTGCCGGCATCGGTATTGCTGTGGAGAAGGGCTTCCAGGGCGGCGGCGACAAGCTCCGCGAGCGCGGTTTCCGCGTTGAGAGCCTGGCCCGTATCGCCGATATGGACTGCGAGAACGGCGAGATCACCTTCGCCTAAGCGCGCGGCACATACGATTCGCATGCGATGTGACAAAGGGACTGTCCCTTTGTCACATTTTTTGTTTGAGGGGAGGTATCGATATGGACGAGAACAAGATGAGTTGGCGCGAGTATGCGCGCTATGCCGAGATGTCGGTCGATGAGCTGGCGCGCGACTGCGAGGTGCAGGTATTTCGCGCGACGGGTCCGGGCGGACAGGGCGTGAATACGACGGACTCTGCGGTGCGCATGAAGCATGTGCCTACGGGGATAGTCGTGACGGCGCGTGAGAGCCGCAGCCAGTTTCAGAATCGTGCGAGCTGCCTGCGCAAGCTGAGGGCAGAGCTTGAGCGTCGCGGGCGTCCGCCACGTCGCCGTGTGAAGACCAAAGTGCCCCAGCGCTCGCGTCAGCGCAGGCTCAACGACAAGCACTTCAACGCCGTTAAAAAGGCTAATCGCCGCAAGCCCACCGGCGACGAATAGCCCCCCCCCATAAGTTGCGGTGAAATAGGGATTGTTTGGCTGATGAAGTGCTTAAACAGCCCCTATTTCACCGCAACTTAGGTTGGCTAGTGGGTTGGGCGCCAGACCTCGAGGGCGGCGGGGAGGATGTCGACCTCGATGCGGGAGGCGACGATAGCTTCGCCGTCGGCCTGGATGGGGTAGTTGGGCTCCTCGAAGGTGAGTTCGGCATGGCGGCAGCGGCGCATGCGCACTGGCGGAAGCTTGGTGTGGTGACCGTCCTTGGCTGAAAGGAACATGGGCAGGGCGACTGCACGGGGCACGGGACCGCATGCGTAACAAACGTCGAGGTTACCGTCGCAGGGGTCGGCATCGGGGCAGATACGATAGCCCGAGCCATAGGTGGGGCCCAGCTGGATGGCCATGATAATCGCCCGCACGCGCTCGGCGGGCGCGCCGTCAAAGCTAACCGTCATGGGGTAGTTGCGATAGCGCAGGCCAAACTGCTCCAGGCCCGAAAGGGTATAGAGTGGAGCGCCGGTAAGTCCCGTCTTCTTGCGCAGCTCGGTGGTGCCCAGGCCGATGGCGGCGTCAATGCCGATGGAGAGCGTCTGGTCGTAATACTCGACGGCCGCCTCGCCGCTGCCGCTCGCAGGGTTCCAAGAGCGAATGCGCCCGATGTCCTGACGTTGCAGCTCGCAGGTGAGCAGGGCGCCAAAATCTTTACCGGAAAAATCATCGATGCCGAGTGTCTGGGCAAAATCGTTGCCGGAGCCCACGGGCAGGACGGCAAGTGCCGGTCGAGCCGCCTCTTCTTGTGCCATCAAGCCATTGACGACTTCGTGGATCACGCCGTCGCCTCCGAGTGCGATAACCGTGCGGTAGCCCTGGGCCTGTGCGGCAAGTTCTTTGGCGTGTCCCATGTGCTCGGTCAGCACCAGGTCAAACTGGGATGAGCGCGCGGTCATGTCCAAAAAGCGCTGCAGGCGCTCGGCCACTTCGCGCGCCGCGCCCGACTGAGCTGCGGGATTGGCGATGATCAGCGTGCGACCAAAATCTGTTGCGTGCATGGGGCGACTCCTGGCGTATGGCGTGACGGCGCGGTCGCGCTCGGGCTACGTTGCCCCGATTGTGACCGCACGGCGTTTACTGCATCTACTCTATCAGGTCGTTGTGACGCTCGATAGCATCGGCCACCGTACCGCCCTCGTCCACAATGAGCGAACGGCGCTTGGGCGAGATAATGCGCTGCGCGGGATATACGCCGCGGTGCCCGCCGGCAAGATAGCTGATAAACGCAACGATGACAAAGAACCCGGCTGCTGTGCCGTGGAACAGGTCGATGGCCAT
>CAKUCJ010000147.1 GCA_934643435.1 uncultured Collinsella sp. | reverse complement strand
ACTACCGCCCTCCAAGACGAGCGCGACCTTGCCGGCGTTCTTTGCCTTATCTTCTGCAGTCATGTTGACCTCCTGCCGTTTTCGTTTTGGCCTTCTTCTACCCAGTTTTGGGATGGCAGGTGCGCTGGTTTTGGAGTTGAGGAGCCGGGGCGGCCAAGCCAACCCCAAGAGCAGTCATTGGGAAAACGCATCCCAGTCTGAGAGCAAATTCCGGGATGCAGTTTCCGGTTGAGCCTCCTTTGGGAAAACGCGACCCGTTCTGAACGAGAATTCCGGGACACGCTTTCCGCTAGCCGTTCAATTGGAAAGTGAATCCCATTCTGAGCGTCGATTCCAGGACGTGGTTTCCGCTTTGACAGCCATTGGGAAAGCGCATCCCACTTTGGGCGCCGAGGCCCCCGTGCCTAGGCCAGCTGTTTGATTACCTTGGCGGGAACGCCCGCCACCACGCAGTTGTCCGGTACATCCTTGTTGACGACCGCACCCGCGGCGACCACTACGTTGTTGCCGATGGTCACGCCGCCCGTGATGACGCAGTTGCCCCCGATCCACACGTCATCGCCGACCGTGATGGGCTTGGATATGGCAAGACGATCCCGCCTGCCCTCCGGCTCCATCGGGTGCCCGGTCGTAGCGATGAGCGTGCCGGGGCCGACCATGCAATAGTCGCCGAAGGTCACGGGGGCGCCGTCGAGAATGGTCACGTTATAGTTGGCGGTGAACCTCTTTCCCACGCAGATGTTCTTGCCGTTATCGCAGTGGAATCCGGGCTGTATATCCAGCTCCTCCCCTGCCTGCCCGAGCAACTCACGTGCCGCCGCCTCGCGCCCTGCGGCATCAAGCGGGTCGACAGCGGCAAGCGCTGCGCATCGGGTAGACGCCGTATCCTTCATCTCGACAAGCTCCGGGTCGTCGTAGCGATACGGCATTCCGGCTTTCAGCTTCTCCATCTCCGTCATTGCCATGGCGCACTCCTTAACGGTAGCTGCGCTTGAACATGCCGAGCACGTCGTCGTCGGTCAGCTTTACCGGGTCAGCCTCGTTGTTGCCGCCCCATACCTCATGGTATTTCTTCACTACGCCGGGAAGCTCCTCACGGGTAATTCCATAGTCACTCATCTTCAGGTCGGCGCAATTCACGTCGGCAATTAGCTTATCGAGCGCAGCAATAAAGTCCGCACCGCCCGTCGCGCCCTCCACGCCCATGGCGCGTGCCATCTTGGCCATCTGCCCCTCGCAGCACTTGGCCTGTGCGAAAAAGTCGAAGTACTCGTGGCTTATCATGATGAGCCCGGCGCCGTGCACCAGCTCCGGATGGGCGCTGCCGAGCGCGTGCTCCATCGTGTGCTCGGACGTACACAGCATGTAGTAGCCGGCCAGCGTATTGGCGATAGCCATGTTGTTGCGAGCCTCCTTGTCGGAGCCGTCCGCCACGGCGCGAGGCAGGTACTTGGCGATAAGCTCGATAGCCTTTATCGCGAACATCTCGCCCACGACGTGCTCGTTCACGTTGATGACCGATTCGGCGGCATGGAAAAACGCGTCCATGCCCTGCCAGGCGGTAAAGGTGGGAGGAACGCTCATCATCAAGTCAGAGTCGACCACGGAAAGAGTCGGGTACATGGAGGCGTAGCCGGTCTTCTCCTGCGTCTCGTCGTTGCTGATAACCGACCACATGTCGACCTCCGAACCGGTACCCGCGCTCGTGGTGACGCACACGAGGGGCAGGGGCGCAGCCTCGGGTGTGCGCTGTCCTCCGGATACGGAGGGGGCGTAATCCCAACAAGAGCCTTCGTTGGTAGCCACGAGCGCAATCGCCTTCGCGGCGTCCATCACCGAGCCACCGCCGAGCGCAACCACGAAGTCGCAACCCTCGCGCACCGCGCATGCGGCAGCGTCATCGACGTTGCCCGCCGTGGGGTTGGGGCGGATCTGGTCGAACAGCACATGGGAAACGCCCGCAGCGTCCAACTCCGACACCAGCGCATCGAGCTGGCCATGGCGCTTCATCGATCCGCCCTGGCTGATGGCGACGAGCGCCTTCTTTCCGGGAAGACTCTCCTCGTGGAGCCTCTGCAGCGACCCCGCGCCGTACAGAATGCGGGTGGAGATGTCGTATACGAACTGATCAATCATGTTCTCTCCTTTGCTATATCCGAGATAGCGCTATGATATATTCATTGTATTTAAGTTATTTACTTTATTTTCGTTAAGTAAACAGGTCGATGCACAATGAGATTGAAGAACAAAGACATAGCGCAGATGCTCGGCATATCCGCAACGGCGGTGTCTCTGGCGGTCAACGGACGTCCGGGTGTCTCTGCCGAGACGAGGCGCAAGGTGCTCGAGCTGGTCAACGAGCGCAACGCCGCCACCATGGCGGACGCCCGCCGCGATCGCTCGCTCCTTCTCGTGGTGCACAAGGAGACGGGCGAGGTAATAAACGACCTGCCGTTCTTCTCCAACCTCATCGAAACGGTGCAAGCAGAGGCGCACCGTCTGGGGCTACCGCTCACGCTCGTGCACTTCCTCCCCGGGCAAGACTTCGAAGAGCACCTCGAGTACGTGCGCAGCCTCGGCGCCGACGGGATGGTGCTCGAGGCGACCGAGCTGGACGAGGCCCGCCTGCGTCGCTACCTGGAGCTTGGCCTTCCAACCGTGCTGTTCGATGGCTACTTTGACCTCATCGCCGTGGACGCCGTGACGCTTGACGACCAGACTTCGATGCTTCGGGCGTACGCGCACGCCGCCGAGATGGGGCACACAGACATCGGGTTCCTAGCGGGCATCCCACGAATCAATAACTTTGAGCACCACCTTGATGGCTTCCGCAAGGGCATAGAGCGCTTCGGTCACGCCAACGCAAACCATCCGGTGATCGAGCTGCCCTGTCAGCTCGACACGGCATACGATGCCATGCGTCGATTCCTCGACGCACCGCCCGACGACTTCGAGATGCCCTCTTGTCTCATCGCAGACCTTGACAACATCGCCGTCGGAGCGATGCGGGCGGTGCAGGACGCAGGCTACGCCGTGCCAGCAGACGTGTCGTTTATAGGCTATGGCAACACGAGCGCCTCCCTCGTCTGCCGACCCGCGCTCACGTCCACCCAGATCAACATGTACGACTCAGGACGTATGGCCGTACAACGGCTCGCCGACATGCTCGACCACCCTGAGCGCCATGCGGCCTGCACCACATTTGTGTCATCTGAGCTGGTACTGCGCAACAGTGTTAGGAAGATTGTATAGGGCAACAGCCCGGCTTCGGCCAGCTGCCCGCGCCCTGCACAGAGTTCGATTCTCCGCGGTGTTGGGGATGCCTGGGCGCGAGGCATGGCAGGCTGAAAGTCGAGCGACATCGCATCCATATTGGGTCGGGGCTTTGCGCGGAGAATCCGCGTATTTGCTTCGCAAATCCGCGCCGGCTTCGGCCGCCTGCCGGCGTCCTCGCCCGCTCGCTACAAACGCTTCGCGTTTGCTTAACGCTCGCGCCCTGCATAGAGTTCGATTCTCCGCGGTATCTTTAAGTAATAAAAAAGCAGGTAGAGGCACTTCTCTACCTGCTTGTAACTTTTGGTGGAGGCGCGGAGAATCGAACTCCGGTCCACGAAAGCCCCCTGATTGGCATCTCCAAGCTCAGTCGCTGGTTTAGTCTCGGACGCTTTGCGCGCAGCGACACGCTCGCGGCGTCCTAACCGGTTCGATCTTAGCCCGCGCCATACCGATTACGTGCGCAGGAGCATTCCCCTAAAATGACGTCGCGCCGGTGTCGGGGAAATCACCGGGTTGACGCGCCGCTATAAATTAAGCAGCGAGAGCCATAGGCTCAAAAGAAGAGTTGTTGTCAATTCAATTTGACGGTACCCCTGTTTAACGAGGCGAGGAGACCTCGGCTTGCTTCCTCTCTCAGAGCTATCGTGTCGAAACCAGTCGCCCCCGAATGTCGGGAAAGTCTGGATAGCATTGGGCACGAGCACCCAACACCCGTCGACTTTTCAAGGAACATGCGAGGCGAGCCCCGCTTGTGGAGTGTTATCTTACCACGTTCTGAAAGCGGACAGCTGTTCTATGCACGAGCTGTGAAGACAGCAATGTGCGCCACACTTCGCATTTTTGCCACCGAACACGTCACGTATATTGGCGCCAAGCAAATACAGGCAAGTCGAAAGGACCGTTATGGACACTAAACAGCAGCTCGTCAATGCCCTTGTGGGTTTGGGCTCAACCATCACCG
>CAKUCJ010000146.1 GCA_934643435.1 uncultured Collinsella sp. | reverse complement strand
AGCGAGGGCTTCTCGGTGGGCGACGCGCGCATCGCCACGCACATCTATGAGGACGATTGCATCTCCAACGTCTACAGTATCATCCACGAGGCCGGTCACGCCATGTACGAGCTGGGCGTGAACCCCGCCTACGCGCGCACGTGCCTGGAGGGCGGTACCTCCATGGGCATCCACGAGAGCCAGAGCCGCTTCTTTGAGAACACCGTGGGCCGCAGCCGCGCCTTTATGGGCCCGCTGCTCGAGGTGCTGCGCCGTCACGCGCCCGAGATCTACGGTAACGTGGACGAGGATACGCTCTACCACGCCGTGAACATTGCGCAGCCGTCGCTGATCCGCACCGAGGCCGATGAGCTCACCTACCCGCTGCACGTTATGGTGCGCTACGAGATCGAGCGCATGCTGTTTGCCGGCGAGGCCACGGCCAAGGATATCCCCGCGCTCTGGAACCGCTTTATGGACGAGTACCTGGGCATTCCGGTTCCCGATGATACGCGCGGCTGCCTGCAGGATACGCACTGGAGCGGCGGCTCGTTTGGTTACTTCCCCACGTATGCGCTGGGCAGCGCCTACGATGCCATGTTTGTTCCTGCCATGTGCCGCGACGGCATCGACCTTACCGGCGCTTGCGCGAGCGGCGACCTGGCACCCGTCCGTGCCTGGCTGGGCGAGCACATTTGGCAGTGGGGCCGCGCCAAGGACGCGCCGGAGCTTATCAAGGGCGCTTGCGGCATGGGGTTTGACGCCCGCTACTACTGCAGCTACCTCCAGGACAAGTTCACCACGCTGTACGAGCTGTAAGACACAACCGACACGCTAACGCCAACCAGGTTGACGCCAATGTTTTGGCAACGTCAGCGAAAACGACCCTAAGCGAGCAAGGTGACGTGAAATGAAAGGGCGCTGACCTTCTGGTCGCGCCCTTGAAATTGAACGTCAGATTGCCGCTTAGGGCCGTTTGCAGCGTCGACTCGTTACGCGGTTTGGTAAAACCGCGTAACTACAAGGCCTCCAACGCGCTCGCGATGCGCTTCATGGCGGCGTTGGCGGCTGCTTGGTCGGGGGCTTCGGCCAGGACGCGGATCACCGACTCGGTTCCGCTCTTGCGCACGAGCACGCGGCCCTCGCCTGCCAACGAAGCCTCGGCCTCGGCGATGGCGTTCTGCACGCCCATGCTGTCGAGTGCAGCGTCCTTGTCGGCCACACGCACGGCGACCTGCGCCTGCGGCAGCAGCTTGCACGGAGCCGTGAGCTGCGAGAGCGTCTCGCGCTCGGCGCGAATCACTTCCATCACGCGCAGCGAGGTCATAATACCGTCACCCGTGCGCTCGATATCGCCAAAGATCGTGTGGCCCGTCTGCTCGCCGCCCAGGCTGTAGCCGCCCTCGCGCATCTTGGCATACACGTGGCGGTCGCCCACGCCGCTGGTCACGGCGCTCAGACCGGCAAGCTCCAGCGACTTGATCAGGCCAAAGTTGCTGGCGATCGTCGGCACCACGGTACCGCCCGAAAGGCGACCGTGCTTGTTCAGGTACACACCGCACACATACAGAATCTGGTCGCCGTCGACCACGCGACCGCGCTCGTCCACGGCCAGGCAGCGGTCGGCATCGCCGTCATAGGCAAAGCCAACGTCCAGGCCCTGCTCCACCACGTGGCGCTGCAGGCGCTCCATATGCGTGGAACCGCAGTCGACGTTGATGTTAAAGCCATCGGGCGCGGCGTTAATCACACGCACGTCGGCACCGAGCGCGTCGAACACCGGCTTGGCGACCGAAGACGCCGAGCCGTTAGCGCAGTCCAGGCCAATCTTGACGCCCTGCAGCGAAAAGTTCGCGCTGGCGATGAGCGAGGCAATGTAGCGGTTGCGGCCCTGCATGTAGTCCACCGTGGCACCGATGTGGTTGCCTGTGGCCAGCGGCACCTCGGTCTTGCCATCGATGTAGTCCTCGATGAGCTCCAGCACGTCCTCGTCCATCTTAAAGCCGTCGCTGTTGACGAGTTTAATGCCGTTATCGCAAAACGGGTTGTGGCTCGCGCTGATCATGATGCCGCAATCGAAGCAGCCCTCCACGGTCTGATGCGCCACGCCCGGCGTTGGGATCACGTGCAGCATATATGCGTCCGCACCACTCGCGACCAGGCCACTCACCAGCGCCGCCTCGAACATATAGCTGGATCGACGCGTGTCCTTGCCCACAATCACGCGCGCCTTAGCACTGCGATTGGCGCCGTAATACCAGCCCACAAAGCGGCCGATCTTGTACGCATGCTCCACGGCCAGTCCAACGTTGGCCTCGCCGCGAAAGCCGTCGGTGCCAAAGTACTTCATAAGAGGTCCTCTCTATAGACAAAGGCGCGCCGCCAAAGCAACGCGCCGCCAGCCCATTATCCTTTAAAGCAACCGCAGGGGCTATACCGTCAGGAACATCATCACGATGATCATGGCAAAGCCGATCAGATCGGTCGGCAAAAACACCGTTCCCAGCATAACCGCACTGGTAATGGTTGCCGACACCGGCTCCACGGTTCCGATGAGGCTCGCGCGCACGGAGCCAATGTCCTTAACGCCCTGCATATAGAGCATGTACGCCAAGAACGAGCCCACAATCACAAACACCGCAAGCGCCTCGATACCAGCAGCGTCGAGCGCCGGCATATGAGCCCACGGCTGGACCACGGCACACGAAACCACGCCCGCCGTGAGCATGGCAGAGCCCGTAACGATAGGGCTGCCGTATTCGGGGAGAATCTTGGCCGGAATCACCGCCATGCAGGTGGCGCTGACCGCGCACATAAGGCCCGCGACCAGGCCGAGCGGCGAGATGCTCAGGCTGGTGGGGTCGCCGCCAGTTGCGATCAAAAACGTACCGCCCAGAGCCAGGCCAATACCGATAACCTCGCGCGTGCGCGGCCTGCGGCGGTCGGTAACGCAGGCGTATCCCATAATAATGACCAGCTGCAAGCATTGAAGTACCGTCGCCGTTCCGGCATTGGTCAGGCGCACGGCCGAAAGGTAGCAGAACTGGTTGAACAGCAGGCCAAAGGCGGTAAAGAGCAGCAGCTGCCTGCGGTCGGCGGGTGTGGTCCAGAGCTTGACCAAGCGCGCGCGATCGCGCGTGACGACCACGACCATAAACAGCAGGCCGGCGAGAATCTGGCGTACGCTCATGAGCCACAGGGTATCGACGTGGTAGGTATCGAACAGAAAGCTCGCGCTGGTACCCGAGAAGCCCCAAAACGAACCGCCAACCAGCGTGGCCAGAACGCCCGTGATCATCTTGCGCGTCTGGGCATCGTTGAGGCGATCGCGCCAGGCGCGACGCGTGCTACGGCTCAGCTCGTCGGTTCCCTCCGGAACGACAAAATCGGACGCCGCCGTCATCGGCACCGAGGGCTTCTCGCCTGTATGCTGTGCCGATCGCTCCTGTTTCATTCCACTCCCCCGAAATCAATTGGCAACAAAGCGCTCAAACTGTAGCACGACTATTGGTATGAAAAAGCGGATGTTTTAGAACATCTACGAGCGTCCAAATTGTGGGGACGAAAGGCGCGGGCAAGCTATGGCGAGCGGTTCTAATTGTCCGAGGCGTCGGGGCCGGTATGGTCGCCCTCGGCGCCAGCGTCGTCGGAGTCGCCCTCGTCGGCGGAATCGCCACCGGCGCCGTTCTGCTCCTCCTGCTCGCGGCGACGTTTTTCGCGAATCTGCTCCACGGCAGCACGCAGGGCGGCCTCGTCCTCGGCGCGTGCCACGTCTTGCGTGGTCTTAACCATATGGCGGATCTCGAGTACCAGCAGCACAATCAGCGGCACCACGATGAGCGGAAAGAAGAGCAGCGGATTGGTGAGCAGCGACACCACCACGCCCAGGCCCGCCGAGACAAAGACCACGCGGCCCACCACGTCGGCGGCGGGCACGGGCGCGGCGTCCTCGACCGGATTGGCATCGCCCTTGGTGTGGTAGACCGGCGAGCCGTCGGCTGCAGCCTCCACGGCAACGATGCGGTGCGTGTTGAGCGAACCTTCCAGCGCGTCATCGGACGAATGGAAGGTAATGATATCGCCCACCTGGTAGGCCTGGCTGTTGTCGGTATCGACGACGATAAACGAATGCACGGGGATCGCCGGCTCCATCGAGCCGGTGAGTGTGCGCATAAAGCCGTAGCCCATGATGGTGGGAATCTCGCCGGCGGGCGTGAACACCGTGCGCAGCAACACCACGAAGGCAACCAGGATCACCACGGTCGCCAGCACGTTGATCACGCGGAGCACGTGCTTCATCAC
>CAKUCJ010000145.1 GCA_934643435.1 uncultured Collinsella sp. | reverse complement strand
GTACCTTGAATTTCTTTTGCTCGTTAGCGATCGCTTCCTGTGCCATGAAACCCCCATTTCCGCTGACGCGGAACAAAAGCCCACGTCATGCTTTGCTACGGTAAAGTTTGACCATGGTACCAGAAGAAGCAGACCAGCTCGGTGAGAAATTCGATTCGTTAGGCCAAGACGGCAAACGAGCCTTGCTCTTACACGAGACTCAAGGCGATATAGAGCACGATTCCCAAGACGCAACACCACAACATCGATTTAGTCTTAATCGCCACCGCAACAACGCCGGCCGCCGCAATCCAGGGAATCAAGCCCTGCCACAAGCCGGCGTCGAAAGCACCGGGGCTTATCAAGTCGTTAGCAACCAGCGCCGCAAAGGCGGCCGGCGGGATATAACCCAAGGCCTCGGTAATGCGGGGCGAGAGCGTTCGTCCACGCAAGGCAAACGCCGGGGCGATGCGAAAGAACACGATGGCCGCCCACGACGACAGCCACAGGACCAAAAACTCATTAACGGGCATCGCGGGCACCCCTTCCATCAGCGAGAGCATCGCATGCAAGCGCCGCGGCGACACCGACGAGCACGCTTACCGGCACGGCGATATTCGTCCACCCCAAGAACTTGCATGCGGCGACGGACGCCGCAGCCAAAACGGCGGCTACAACATTGCCGCGCGACGGTCGCTGCGAAAAGAGCAGGCAGATAAAGAGCGAGGTGCAGACAAAACCCGCAATGGCCGTGGGAACATCGATGACGGCACCAGCGACGGCGCCCGCTGTGCACGAGACACCCCATGTTGCGATAAGGATCACATTGAGCGCAAAGGACTCACGCGGACCCCAGTCGTCCCCCTCAACCAGCTTAGCCAACGAGATGCCGTATGCCTCCTCGGTGAGCGTCGCGGCGACCACCAACGTCTGACGCTTCGAGGCACCCGTCAGATGCGGCGCAATCGATGCCGAATAAAGTGCGAAGCGTGAGGAGATGGCGGCGACGGAGGCGACAATCGATCCTGCCGGCACGCCCGCCAGCCACAGGTTGCAGATCATGAACTGCCCGCTGCCCGTCACAAAGGTGCTGCTCAGGGCAAAGACCATCCAGGGCTCCATCCCTGTCTGCGCCATAATCATTCCGCACGGCGCGCCTATCGCAACATAGGTAAGCATCACCGGCCAGACGGTTTTTACGATTTTGAGCACCATAACGTTCCTCATCAGACAAGCTATCCAAACCGCATGTACGGTGCGGCAGAATTATCGTCCGATGGCAGGCGAGTTCACCTACAATTGCCACCGGATCGAAAGACACAACTTTTTAGGAAGTCATTATGACAGCTATCGATCGGCCCCGGGCGGTCGAGGCCTTCAAGACCTATACCGATGCCTACGACGCCACCAATCCGCGCATCGCACTCAAAATCGAACACACCTATCACGTGGCGGAAGCGTGCGATGCCGTGGCGCGCGAACAGGGCTGGTCGCCGCAGGATATTGACCTGGCCTGGCTTTGCGGTCTGCTGCACGATATGGGCCGCTTTGAGCAGCTGCGACGCTGGGACACCTTTAAGGATGCCGAGAGCATAAGCCATGCGGCGCTAGGCGTCGAGGTTCTTTTTGGCGAGAACCCCGCCGACGCGCCCGCCACGACGAACATCCGAGATTTTATCGAGACCGACGAGTACGACGAACTCATCCGCGCGAGCATCGCCTATCACAGCGATTTTCGCCTGCCCACGCAGCTCGATGGGCGCACACGCCGCTTTTGCGACATCGTGCGCGATGGCGATAAGATTGACATCATGCGCACCATCGCCGACAGCACCATCGACACCGTCCTCAAGGTCGATGAGGACACGTTTCTTTCCAGCCACTTCTCGGCACCGACACTTGCCGCCTTTGAAGAGCGCCGCTGTGTCGCACGCGACGAGCGCGATGAGCCCGCAGACTACTTGGTGGGGCTTATCTGCTTTATGTTTGAGCTCGTCTATCCGGCAAGCCGCGCGCGGGCGCGCGAGCAGGGAGATATCTACCGCCTGCTCGACGCGCCCTTTGGCATTACGCGGCCCTTTACCGATCCCGCCGCACAGGCGACCTGGGAGCGCCTAAAGGATGAGATGCGCACCTGGCTGGCCGGCGCTTAACACCCAAGCTGGGCCAGCAGCTCTTCGACGACCTCGACGGCGTCGCCGACAACCTTGTACTGGGCGGCGCCAAAGATGGGGGCATCCGGGTCCTCGTTGATGGCGATAATGCACTCCGCCCCACCGATGCCGGCAAGATGCTGGATGGCGCCCGAGACACCGATGCTCACGAGGAGCTTGGGCGATACCGATACGCCCGTCTGACCAATCTGATGGCGATACTCCAGCCAGCCCGCCTCCACAACGGGGCGCGTGCAGCCGAGCTCGGCACCCAGGGCATCGGCGAGCTTACGCATCAGGGGCAGATTCTTCTTGGAGCCAATACCGCGGCCTACCACGACCAGACGCTCGGCATCGGCAATCGAGGCCTGCTGTCCCCACTCCTCGGAGGGAATCGAAATCTCGACGCGAGCCTTAACGTCTTCTGCAAGCGTCACCTGGGCAATCGTGCCGGAGCGGCCGTAGTCAAAGTCAGGCGCCTTAAAGATGCCGGGACGCACCGTCGCCATCTGGGGGCGGTGGTTGGGGCAAATGATGGTGGCCATCAGATTTCCGCCAAATGCGGGGCGTGTCTGCTGTAGCAGGCCCGTCCCCGTATCCATCGAAAGCACGGTGCAGTCGGCCGTAAGACCCGTCTGCAGGCGCACGGCAACGCCAGGTGCCAGCTCGCGGCCAAAGGCGGTCGCGCCGTACAGAATGGCCTCGGGCTTGCGCTCGGCTACCAAATCACAGATCAGGCGGGCGTAGACCTCCGCGTCGTTCTGACGCAGGCGCTCGTCGCGACAGACCATAACTTCGTCGGCGCCGGCACAAACCAGATGCTCCAGCTCCCCGAGCGAGTTCTCGGGGCCCATGCCGGCCAGCGCCACCAGACGGCAGCCGCGGGCATCGGCAAGCTCGCGCCCCTTGCCCATGAGCTCATAGGCCACGGGAACCACGGTATCGCGCTCGTCGGTTTGCACAAACACCCAGATATCTCGATACGCGTCGAGGTCCACCGCGCCGGCGGCCTCATCGCGCTCGATCGAGATGGCGTTGACAGGGCAGGCGTCGACGCATCCGCCGCACAGGATGCAGCCGTCGGTCACGCGGGCACAGCGATTGGGACGCTCGCCTTCCACCACGATGCCACTCGAGGCGCAGGCGCGAACGCAGCGACCGCAGCCGATACAGGCTTCGCTATCGATAATCAGTCCGCTCATCTATGCCATCCCCTCGATAATCTTGGCAAGCTTTGCCGCCTGCTCGGATGCCGTTCCCTCAACAGCCTCACACGTTTGGTCGCGGTCGGGCACAAACGAGCGAACGACCTGTGTCGGCGATCCGGCAAGGCCACAACGCGAGGGATCGGCGTTCACGTCGGCAGCACTGACCACGCGCACGTCCGCCTCCTCGGCCGCACGAATACCGGCGATGCTCGGCATGCGCAGCTGGCCGATCTCCTTGGCGGTCGTCATTGCACACGGCATCTCAAGATAGACCGTCTCTTCACCGGCATCGCATCCGTGAACGAGCGCTAGCGAACCGCACGTCGTGAAGCCCGCGCTCTGAACACAGCTCACGTCGGTCACGCAGGGAATCTCAAAGGCGCCGGCAAGCTCGGGACCGATCTGTGCCGTATCGCCGTCCACCGCCATCTTGCCGCAGATGAGCAGGTCAAAGTCCTCGTCGAGCGCCTCGATGCCGCATTTGAGAGCATAGGTGGTGGCCAGGGTGTCGGCGCCCGCAAAAGCACGGTCGGTCAGCAGCAGCGCGTCGTCGGCGCCGCGGGCGATGCAGTCGCGCAGCAGCGATTCGGTCGCAGGGATACCCATCGACACCACCGTCACGCGCACATCCATGCCAAAGCCGATAAAGTCGTCCTTGAGTGCCAGCGCACATTCCAGAGCGCTCGCGTCAAAGGGGTTGATAACTGCCTGCTTACCATCGCGTACGATGGTATTGGTCTTGGGGTCCATCTTGACTTCGGTGCTACCCGGCACCGCTTTGACGCACACCACCATATGGAAATCACTCATGCTGCGCACCCCCTTTCTGGGACTCATCATCTAGGAGCTTCTCCGAGAACAGGTTGCCACGGCCCAACTGCCCCGCAGGGTCGAGCTGGAGTTTGAGTCGGGCCGATTCGACCATGGCCTCGTGACCGTACATCGTCTCCAAGAAGCCCGCCTTAATCTTGCCGACGCCATGCTCGGCCGAGACGGCACCGCCCATGGCCGTGACCTCGGCAGCCCACTGGGC
>CAKUCJ010000144.1 GCA_934643435.1 uncultured Collinsella sp. | reverse complement strand
GCGAGCTCGACCCCGAGACGCAGACCCCGATGTTCGAGATTGCCGACCTGGTGCATGATGGCGAGCGTGTCGTCGTTGCCCCCGGTGGCGCCGGTGGCCTTGGCAACACCCACTTTGTGACGTCGGTGCGCCGCGCGCCCGCGTTCGCCCAGCTGGGTGAGCCGGCCGAGGAGCACTGGATCGAGCTCGAGATGAAGCTCATGGCCGATGCCGCACTCGTGGGCTTCCCTTCGGTGGGCAAGTCCTCGCTCATCGCGCGCATGAGTGCCGCCCGCCCCAAGATCGCCGACTACCCGTTTACCACGCTCGTGCCCAACCTCGGCATGGTGCGCGCCGGCGAGTACTCCTATGTCGTTGCCGACGTTCCCGGCCTCATTGAGGGCGCGAGCGAGGGCAAGGGCCTGGGCCACCAGTTCCTGCGCCATATCGAGCGCACGGCCCTGATCATGCATGTCGTCGATATGACGGGCGGCTTTGAGGATCGCGATCCGGTCGAGGACTATCGCATCATCAATCGCGAGCTCGAGCAGTATGGCGCCGAGCTTTCGGAGCGTCCGCAGATCGTCGTTGCCAACAAGTGCGATGCACCGGGTACGGCCGACAAGATTGCCGACCTGAAGCGCGCTGCGCTCGACGACGGGCATATGTTCTTTGCCGTGTCTGCCGTGACGGGTGCCGGTCTCAATACCCTGATGCTCGCCGTGGGCGAGCAGGTGGCCAAGCTCCGCGCCGAGCTGGCGGTCTCGGATGAGCCGGTCGATCTTCGTGATGATGAGTGGGAGCGTCGCCGCCTACAGCGCGAGAAGCGTTTCCGAATTGTCCAGGAAGAGCCCCACGCCTTCCGCGTCGTGGGTCGCGCCATCGAGCGTATGGTCATTCAGACCGACTGGGAAAACGAGGAAGCCGTCATCTACCTGCAGCATAAGTTTGCTCGCATGGGCGTTGACGACGCGCTTGAGAAGGCCGGCTGCCGAGCGGGCGACGAGGTCCGCATTTGCCAGCGCGCCTTTGACTTTGAGGGCGCCGAGGATTTCTCGGAGTACGAGGACGAGCTTGAGGACGCCGTCGAGGCCGTTGAGGTGGCAGTTGCCGCAGATGAGAGCGTCGAGGTTGTCGATGCTGCGGACGTCGCTGACGATGTTGAGACCTCGGAGGGCGAGTAGGCCATGTCACTGCGCGGTGGAATCGGTTTGCCCGAGCTGCCCATCGAGGATGGGCGGGAGTATAGGCTTGGCATTATGGGCGGCACCTTTGACCCAATCCATTACGGACACCTGGTGACCGCCGAGCAGGCGCGCGAGTCGCTCGACCTGGATGCCGTGCTCTTTATGCCGGCGGGCTCTCCTGCCTTTAAGCTCGACAAACCGGTGACGCCGGCTGAGGACCGTTATGCGATGACGGTCCTCGCCACTGCCGCGAATCCAGCGTTTTTGGCGAGCCGATTTGAGATCGATCGCGAGGGTGTCACTTACACAGCCGATACGCTGCGCGCCCTGCGCGAGTTTTACCCGCCGCAGGTAAAACTCTACTTTATTACGGGTGCCGATGCGATTATCGATATTGTGACCTGGCATCATGCCGACGAGATTGCCGAGCTGGCAACCTTTATTGCCGCGACGCGCCCCGGCTTCGATATCGATACGGCCCGTGCGCGGATCAAGGAGTCGGGCTTGCCGTTCGACGTGCGCTATATCCAGATTCCGGCGCTGGCGATCAGCTCGACGAACATTCGTAAGCGAGTTGCCCGCGGCATGAGCGTGCGCTATCTTACGAGCGAGTCCGTGCTCGGCTACATCCGCAAACGCGGCCTGTATGCCGATCTGGGCCAAGAAGATTTTGAGTGATGGGGGAGAACGTTGTCGGTAGAGGACCAGTTTGAGGGCGATGAGCGCGCGCTGCTCAAGCGCATTCATGAGCTGCTCGATGTTCGCATGAAGGACAAGCGCAAGCGCTATGTCCATTCGTTGGGTGTTGCCGAGACTGCGTTACATCTTGCCGAGGTGTATGGTGTCGATCGCTTTGACGCCGCTGCCGCCGGCCTGATCCATGACTGGGACAAGGTGCTCTCCGACGATGAGCTGGTGGCCCGTGCGCTGCACTACGGTATTAAGGTCGCCGGCTCGCCTTCGGCCGCCACGCCGCTGTTGCATGGACCGGTTGCCGCTTATGAGCTTCCGCAGCTCTTTCCCGAGCTTTCGCCGGCGGTCTTTCAGGCTGTCGACCGTCACACCGTGGGCGCTTGCGATATGACGCCGCTCGATATGGTGGTCTTCGTGGCCGATGCCATCGAGCCCAATCGTCACGGTGATTACGCCCATGCGCTGCGCAAGATGGTGGGGGAGTCTTCGCTCGATGAGTTGTTCTTCTCCTGTTTTGCGCAGGGTCTGGTCTACGTGATCCAGTCTGGGCGCTATCTTTATCCCACGGCTATTACGATTTACAACCATTACGCCCAGCTGCGCTAGCCCGGGCTGTCTAGAAAGAGGTATTCCATGGCCGACGAGACCATGACCGACGAGCAGATTCTTGAGGATGTGGAGCACAAGAGCTTTGTTGCAACGTCCGACCGCACTGCCGCTTCGCTGTCCACGAGCGGTGTCGCCGCCGAGGACGTTGCCCGCGCTGCCGCGCAGGCCGCCTACGACAAGAAGGCTGAGGACGTTCAGGTGCTCGACCTGACCGAGCTTTCGGACGTGTGCGACTACTTTGTGCTCGCCACCGGTACCAACAACCGTCAGGTCGATTCGATCGTCGACGAGATCGAGGAGAAGGTCGCCGAGTCTTGCAGCGAGCATCCGTTCTCCATCGAGGGCCGCGAGCAGAAGACCTGGATGCTCATGGACTACGGCTCGGTCGTCGTCCATGTCTTCACCCCCGAGGCACGCGAGTTCTACCGTCTCGAAAAGCTCTGGGGCGACGCCCCCCAGCTCCCCCTCAACCTCCTCTAGTAGTTAATTTGGGACGGGGCTTTTTTAGCTACCCTCAAGCATTTCGCCGGGCAGTTGCGTTTTCCGCAGCCGCCCGGCTTTCTTTTTGCCAAAAAGTTGCTAATCGTTAAAGCGGGATTGGCGGCCGAAGGATAGGGCGGTGTCGCCGAATTTGTCTCGGACGGCATCGATGGCGACGGAGAGGTCTCGGCGGTCGCTGGATTGGGCTCCACGGTCGTCGACTTCGCAGAACAGGTCGGTCTGGATGCCGCCTTGGTGGTTGAAGTCGCTCATGCCGATGCCCGCCAGGCGCACGTGCATGCCTTCTTGCCAGATGTTGTCGAGCAGCTCAAGCGCTATGGCTACAAAGATATTCTCGTCGTCGGTGGGGTGGGGAAGCCTGCGCTGCGCCGTGCGTCCGCTGCCGTAAGAGTATTTGAGTTTGAGCGTCACGGTGCCACCCGTCAGTCCCTGACGGCGCAGACGGCGACCGACC
This sequence comes from uncultured Collinsella sp., assembly GCA_934643435.1. Classification (GTDB taxonomy): domain Bacteria; phylum Actinomycetota; class Coriobacteriia; order Coriobacteriales; family Coriobacteriaceae; genus Collinsella. Next base: position 960 of record CAKUCJ010000144.1, on the reverse strand, counting down.
GACTCACCCAGCAGCGCGATCGCCGCTTCGATATCCCCGCGCTCGGTCAAATCCTTGGCAAAGGTACGCTCGTTGCTCACCGATTTAACTTCACGCTCCTCATCTAGGCTCGTGACCTCGGAAATCTCGAGACCCAGTGCACGTTGGCGCATGCGCTCGCCGTTGACGCCAAAAATCGAGGTCAATGTGGACTCCGGTGCGCGAGAAAGCTCGCCAAGCGTATAGATGCGCATGCGGCGCAGACGCTCCTCGGCCGAGCGCCCGATACCGCTCATGGCAGACACCGGCAGCGCGGCCAAGAAGCGCTGCTCGGTCCCGGGGCGCACGATAGTCAGGCCAAATGGCTTATCGCGTTCGCTGGCAATTTTGGCCACCGTCTTATTGCAGCCGACGCCAATGGAGCAGGTCACTCCCAGCGCCGCAACGCGATCGCTAATGCGCCGTGCCACCAGCAGTGGATCCTCGGGCGCAAAGCGACCCGGCGTAATGTCGATAAAGGCCTCATCGATGGACACGCGCTCCACGCGCGGCGTCTCGTCGGCGAGAATCGCCATGACCTGTGCGCTGACCTCGCGATAGCGATCAAAATGCCCGTGCGTCCAAATGGCCTGCGGACACAGGCGCCGCGCCTCGGCCGAGGCCATAGCGGAATGCACGCCAAAGCGGCGCGCCTCATACGAACAGGTGGACACGACGCCACGCGAATCGGCATCGCCGCCCACGATGAGCGGTTTGTCGCGCCACTCGGGATGGTCGAGCATCTCCACGCTTGCAAAAAACGCATCGAGGTCCATCAGGCCCACCGCCGGACCCGTCCAGGGCGGCGGCGTGACGCCCGCAGCATCCTCATAACCGTATGTATGTTCGCGTCTATCCATGTCATGAGTATACCGCGCAGCTCATGTGGGGTGCGTGGATGTGCTTGCAAATCGCGAATTCTTGTCTAAGATATGGATTTGC
>CAKUCJ010000143.1 GCA_934643435.1 uncultured Collinsella sp. | reverse complement strand
ACGTCCTCGAGCGCCTGCTGAATCACGCGCACCAGGATGGGGATGTTGAACATGGTGAGCGCGACGGCGCCGGAGATGATGGAATACTTCCAGCCCAGCTGCACCGAGAACACCAGGAATCCGAACATGCCGACGACGATGGAAGGCAGCGAGGACAGCGTCTCGATGGCGGTGGAGGCGATGTCGCGGATGGGGCCGTTCGGCGCGTACTCGACCAGGAAAACCGCGCCGCCCAGGCTGATGGGCACCGAGATGATCAGGGTGATCAGCAGCAGGTAGAACGAGTCGAACAGCTGGTAGAGCACGCCGCCCTGGGTGCCGTTGGCGCGCGACGGCTCCGTGAGGAAGCCCGGCTGGAACAGCGTCGAGATACCCTCGAACAGAATGTAGGCCACCATGGAAACGACGACGAGCATGACGATGGCGACGATCGCCGTCAACACGCCCGTGGCGATGCGGTCCTGTTTCTGGACACGCCCGAGTCTCGCCTCGTCGATATGGATACGCGTGCTAGCCACGAGCCTTCGCCCCCTTGCGGCCAATGAGATGGATGATCAGGATGAAGATGAGGCTCATGCCCATCAGCAGCAGACCGAGCGCCCACAGGACGTCGTCCTGGGCCGAGCCCTCGGCATAGACCGCCATGGACGTGGTGAGCGTGGTCGTGATGGTCGAAGCCGGCGATAACAGCGACGTTGGCATGGCCTCGATACCGCCGATGACCATGCGCACGGCGAGCGTCTCGCCAAAGGCGCGGGTCATGCCAAGGATGACTGCGGTCATGAGCGACGGCATGGCGGACTTGAGCACCACGTGCCAGATGGTCTGCCAGCGGGTGTAGCCCAGTGCGAGCGAGCCTTGGCGGTAGCTGTCGGGCACGGCGCGCAGGCCATCGACCGAAAGCGTGGTCATGGTCGGCAGGATCATAACGGCCAGCACGATGGCGCCGGGCAGGATGCCCAGGCCCGTGCTCACGTGGAAGACGCTCTTCATAAGGCCGACGACCACGTGAAAGCCGATCAGGCCAAAGACGACCGAGGGGATGCCGGTCAAAAGCTCAATGAGCGGCTGAAAGATCTTGGAGCCAAACTTAGGCTGGATCTCGACCGCGAAGATGGCAGAGCCGATGGCGATCGGCAGCGCGATGAGCGTGGAGAGCACCATGACCGCAAACGAGGTAACGATCAGGGGCAGGGCACCGGTATAGGGCAGGCCGTTTTCGGCCGTGTTGGCCAGGTCCCACTTGGTACCGGTGAAAAACTCGACGACCGAGACGCCGTCCCTTACGAAAGCCGAGAGGCCCTTTTGGGCGACCATAAAGATGAGCGCGGCAACGACAAGCGTCACGAGCGCTACGCACGCGCCCGTGACGCCCAGGCCCACGTTCTCAAGGTCGCGCTTTGGCAGCTGTTTTGCCATTGCAAACCTTTCCGGGGGCGAATAATTACTTGGAGGAAACCTTGCCGCTGGCGTCCTTGACGACCTTCATGGCAGAGACGGGGATGAAGCCCTGCTCTTCGACGAGCTTGCCCTGGACGTCGTCGGAAAGCATGAAGTCCAGGAAGGCCTTGGTGGCCTCGTCGGCGTCCTTGGAGCAGTACATGTGCTCGGTCGCCCAGATCTTGAAGGAGTCGTCGGTGACGTTCTTGCTCTTGGGCTCGATGCCCTCGACCTTGACGGCGTTGAACTTGGAGTCGTCGAAGTGCGAGAAATCGAGGTAGGAGATGGCGTTGTCGGTGCTGGCCATCTGAGTCTGGACGTCGCCGGACTTGTCGAGCTCGGCATCGCCCTTAAAGTCGACAGCCTCGTCGCCAAAGACGGCGGCCTCGAAGGTGGCGCGGGTGCCGGAGCCGGCCTTACGGTTGAGGACGACGATGGTGGCGTCGTCGCCGCCGACCTCCTTCCAGTTGGTGATCTGGCCGGAGAAGATGCCCTTGAGCTGCTCGAGGGACAGGTCGTCGACCTTGACGTTCTTGGAGACGACGGGGCCCATGCCCACGACGGCGACCTCGTGGTCAACGAGGTTCTTGACCTGGTCGGCCTCGAGCTTGGTTTCGGCGAAGACGTCGGAGTTGCCGATGGTGACGGTGCCGGCGGCGACAGCGGTCAGGCCCTTGCCCGAACCGTTACCCGAGCCGGAGATGGAGACGTCGGGGTTGGCGTCCATGAACTTCTCGGCAGCAGCCTCGACGAGAGCCTGGAACGAAGAGGCGCCGTCGTAGGTCACCTCGCCGGAGACAGACTCGGCAGCGGCAGCGCTACCCTCAGCAGCGGTGTTGGCAGCGTTGGAGCCACCGCAGCCAACGAGGCCGAGACCGACGATGCTGGCAAGACCACCAGCGAGGCCGAGGAACTGACGACGAGAATAAGCCTGATCGAGCATGATCTTCCTTTCGTACATGCGACTCGCGGGCACCCCGCCCGCTTTGCTGTTTGGAAAGATACGACCTCGATCGGATGGCAGCCGCGCCAGCTGCGGTTTCTTACGGGCATCTGATAGACCCTTACCGCAAGCGCGGCTCAGCCTTTACAAACGAATAACAATCCCCGCCCCAACCATGGCACGCCTTTTACACCGACTAAAGAAGTTGCGGTGAAATAGTTCCTGTTTGGCTGTCAGGCAGCCGATTCTAGGAACTATTCCACCGCAACTTATAGAAGCCCGGAGCCGAAGCACCGGGCTTGTGTATCCAAGCAAAATGTTGGGGTTTCCCAGGTGCCCGAGATTGCCCCGAAAGAGGAGCGCCGCGTACTTTGGTACGCAAGCGACGGTTTGAGGGGCAAGGTCGGGTGCCTGGGGAAGCCCTACAGTTCAAGTTCGTTGAGACGGAGGATCGCCACGATATAGATCTTGAGCGCTTGCTTGAGTTGCTCTTCGTTGGCGCACTCGTTGGGGCCGTGCATCTGGCCGCCCCACGCGGGCAGCTCAAGGCCGGTCTCCTCGGGGCCAAACGACACGGCGCGGGCAACGTTGCGTGCGTACGTGCCGCCGCCCATGGCGAAAGGCTCGGCATGCTTGCCCGTAAACTCGTTATAGGTGTCGATAAGCGCCTTCACGGCCGGGTCGTCGGCCGAAACCGAGAACGGCACCTTGGCGCGACCCACGTGATACGTCACGCCAAAGCGGCCCACGAGCGGCTCGAGCTGCTCGCACATGGTATCGGCACTCGTGCTATCGGGGAAACGCACGTCGATGACCTGCTCAATGTGGCCATCCACCACGCGGATGACGCCGGGGTTGCAGGTGAGCGGACCAAACGCCGCGCTCGTCGCGTCAATCCCCAGGCCGCGGCCATAAGCATCCGCATGCACAAAGGCCAGGAACTTGACGAACTCGTGCTCGGCAGGCGTCAGCAGGCGCTCGCCGCGGGCGCCAAACGCGTCCTCGGCCTCGCGCAGGTACGCCACGATCAGGCCGACGGCGTTGACCGTACCCTCGGGCATCGAGGCATGGCCACCGATACCGTGGGCGAAAATCTGCGCATGACCGTTGTCGAGCGCCGCGATCTCCAGGCGGTCGGCGTTCTCGACCGGCGCCGGCAGCTCGTCGACGGCAATCGCAAGCTCGCAAATAGACTGCGACGGGATAGCGTTGGTCGCCTCGGCACCGCTCCAGGACACGATGCGTCCGCCGTCGATCTTGGGGCTCACGAACGTCGCCTCGAACTGGCCCTTCTCGGCATTGCAGACCGGGAACTCGGCATCGGGCGTAAACAAAAAGTCGGGATCTGCGTAGTTCTCCAAATAATGGTGAACGTCGGACATGCCCACTTCTTCATCGCAGCCCAGCAGCGCGCGGAAGGTATAGCGCGGGGCGATGCCGTGCTTGAGCAGGTAGGCGCCGGCGTAGAGTGACAGCACGGCCGGGCCCTTGTCGTCAATCACGCCGCGGCCGAGCAGCCAGCCCTCGCGACGCTCCATCGCAAACGGATCGGTGTTCCAACCGGGGCCGGCGGGAACCACGTCCACGTGGCAGATGGTCGCGAGCTGCTTGTCGCCGCGACCCGGGATATCGGCGATACCCACATAGCCCTCGTCGTCGCTCGTCTGGTAGCCGAGCTTTTGTGCGATACCGAGCGCGCAATCGAGAGCGTCACGGACCGGGCGGCCAAACGGCGCGCCGGGCTCCGCATCGGCAGAAACCGCCACGGACGGATAACTCACCAGCTGCTCAATATCGGCGACGACATCCTCCCAGACCTCGTCGACATACTCGGCGACGCTCTGCTCCACCTGATTCATGGACGACCTCCTAACCAATGAGCGGCGAGCGCACCCGCCCCTCACATCACATACTTATATAGCGAAAAGTTTAGCAAGCTCGGCCACCGAGTGCACCACCGCATCGGCGCCCGCGGCCTCGTGCTCCCCCGGCGCCGCCGC
>CAKUCJ010000142.1 GCA_934643435.1 uncultured Collinsella sp. | reverse complement strand
CGCCGTTTATCTGGTTTGTTTGGTTTTCACGGTCAATTATTTGACTGATACGTTCATAATGTGCAAACATAATACGGTTTACCTTTGCATTTACTTTCAACCTGAAGGTTAATGTGCGCAGGGGTCAACCCATGCTATGGCTATAACCTTTGTTCGGAGGACCGACATGCACGAGACAGAGATCAACAACTACCTTGCCGTCATTAAGGTGGTCGGCGTCGGCGGCGGCGGTACCAACGCGGTCAATCGAATGATCGAAGAGGGTATCCGCGGCGTCGAGTTTGTTGCCATCAACACCGATGCTCAGGCACTCGCGATCTCTGATGCCGATATCAAGGTGCACATCGGCACCGACCTTACCCGCGGCCTGGGCGCCGGCGCCAACCCCGAGGTTGGCCGCAAGGCTGCCGATGAATCCCGCGACGACATCGCCGAGGCGCTCGCTGGCGCCGACATGGTGTTCATCACCTGCGGCGAGGGCGGCGGCACCGGTACCGGCGCCGCTCCCATCGTTGCCGATATCGCGATGAACGAGGTCGGCGCGCTGACCGTCGCCGTCGTGACCAAGCCCTTCACCTTCGAGGGCCGCAAGCGCAAGAAGAGCGCCGAGGAGGGCATCAAGACCCTTTCCGATTGCGTCGATACCATGATCGTTATCCCTAACGACAAGCTGCTCGACATCGCCGAGAAGAAGACCACCATGCTCGAGGCCTTCGCGATTGCCGATGGCGTCCTTTCCCAGGGCACCCAGGGCATCACCGACCTCATCACCGTCCCGGGTATCATCAACCTGGACTTCGCCGATGTTAAGACCATCATGAAGCAGGCCGGTACCGCTATGATGGGCATCGGTACCTCTTCTGGGGATACCCGTGCCGTCGACGCTGCCCAGCAGGCCATTTCCAGCCCGCTGCTCGAGAGCTCCATCGATGGCGCCACGCGCGTCCTGCTCTCCATTGCCGGCTCCAAGGACCTGGGCATCCAGGAGATCAGCGATGCCGCCGACGTTGTCGCCAACGCCGTCGACCCCGAGGCCAACATCATCTTCGGTACCGTTGTCGACGAGTCCCTGGGCGATCAGGTGCGCATTACCGTTATCGCCACGGGCTTCTCCGACTCCAACGTCAACCGTCAGGACGAGCTCTTCGCTGCTCAGCAGTCCCAGAGCAAGGCCGCTGCCGCCGCTGAGCCGCAGCGTACTGCTCCGGCTGCCAGCCCGGCTCAGGCGGCCCCGACTCGCAACGTCGGTGGCACCGAGCTTCCCAACTTTGGCAACGACCAGTTTGAGCTTCCCGACTTCCTCAAGCGCGGTAGCTTCTAAGCCGTTCTTCGCATTGTTTTGCACCGGGGCGCGTCCGCATGGATGCGCCCTTTTTTGTTTCGACTTTGTAAACCAGAGCAGCCAATCTCTTTACGTTCCCTTTACGTTTGCCTCCAATGCAGCGGGTATCCTTTTAAGGAAGTATGACAGCCGTATAAACACGGACTGCGCGGCGACGCCGCGGTACTTGTATTAGGAGGCTTTAGTATGGCAGCACGTGCGGACAGAGTTTCGCGTGTCGACCATGATGGAGTTACGTTGGTGGAGGGTGCGACGGGCGATGTCCGCTTTGCCTTCACCGAGCGCACCGGTGGCGTTTCCGAAGAGGCGTACTCCTCACTCAATCTGGGCTCGCATGTAGGCGATGACCCTTTTGCCGTTCAAGAAAATCGTCGTCGAGCGCTCGAAGCCATGGGTGCTGCCGAGTGCGAGCATAACCTGCTCGTGCCCAATCAGGTGCATGGTGACCATATCGTTACGGTGACCTCGAACGGCGCTGATGATCTTGAGGCTGTTCGCGAGCAGATTGCCGATGGCTGCGATGCCATCGTCTGTACGGCCCATGAGGTGCCCGTGTTGCTCTGCTTTGCCGACTGCGTTCCCGTGGTGTTGGTTGCCCCCGGCGGGTTTGCCGTGGTGCATTCCGGATGGAAGGGCACGATCGCGCGCATTTCCGCCAAGGCGTGCCAAGCGCTCTGCGAGGCCACCGGGTGCGAGCCGCGCGATGTTGCTGCCTACATCGGCCCCCATATTCTGGGTGACGAGTACGAGGTTTCCCAGGAGCTCATGGACCGCTTTGCCGCCGAGTTTTCGTGCATCGATGCGGGTGCCTCTCGCATGCTCGATCTTTCTGCCGCCATTCGCGAGGCATTGGTAGATGCCGGCGTCGACGCTGATGGGATTGTGGATACCCAGCTTTCGACCGTGCGTCAGAACGACCGCTTTTATTCCTACCGCAACGAGGACGGCACCTGCGGGCGCCATGCTGCGATCGGCGTGATGCTATGAGAAAGTTCGTATCGGTCCTGAGTGCCGCGGTGCTTACGCTCACGCTGTGTGCCTGCTCCTCGGGATCTTCCACCTCTTCCATTACCGTGGCCGGCTCTACGACGTGCCTGCCCATTGCCGAGATTGCCGCCGAGGGCTTTAAGGAGGAGACCGGCATCGACGTGCTCGTCTCCGGTCTGGGTTCCTCCGCCGGCATCGAGGCCGTCAGCGCCGGCACGGCCGATATCGCCAGCTCTTCTCGTGGCCTCAACGCCGACGAACAGGACCTGGGTCTGACGCCCATCGTTATCGCGCACGACGGTATCGCGGTCATCGTCAACGACGACAACCCGGTCGACAACCTCTCGACCGAGCAGCTCCGCGACATCTACGCTGGCAAGATCACCAACTGGAAAGAGGTCGGTGGCGAGGACCTGAAGATTCAGGTCATCAACCGCGACGAGGCTTCCGGTACGCGTGAGGCCTTCCGCACTATTGTGATGGACGGCACGCCGTTCGATCGCCGCTCGGCCGTTCTTTCGGGTACGGGCCAGGTGCGCGATGTCGTATCCCGTTCGCGCGGGGCCATCGGTTACATTTCGCTGGGCTTCGTCGACAGCCTCAATGCCAAGACTTCGGTCAAGGCCGTCTCGGTCAATCATGTCGAGGCGTCCGAGAAGACGGTTGCAAGCGGTGGCTATCCCATCTCCCGCGACCTGTATTTCTTTGTGAAGGGAACGCCTTCACAGCAGGCGCAGGATTACATCGACTGCGTGACGTCCGAAAAGATGGACAAGCAGATTCGCGAGGCGGGCTTTATTCCCGTCACGAACGACGGGAAGGGGAGTGAGTAGCATGGAAGCACAGGAAAACTCCCAGACTGAGCAGACTGCTCAGGCACCCAAGAAGCGTGAGCTGGCGCTCGTGTCGCGCAGCACCTATATCAAGGAGAAGGCTCTGCAGTGGATCTTCTTTGCCTGCGCGTTCTTGGCGGTCGTCACCGTCATCCTGATCTTTGTCTTTACCACGTACTCGGCCCTGCCTGTCTTTACCGATATTGGCCTGGCGGACTTCTTTAGCTTTACGTGGGCACCTTCCGAGGGACATTACGGCATTATGTCGCTGCTGGCCGGTTCGGGCTTGGTCACCGTCGGTGCCCTTGCCATGGGCGTGCCTTTGGGTGTTGGCACGGCCGTGTATCTGGTCGAGATTGCCAACAAGCGCGTGCGCAAGCTCATCAGCCCCGCCGTCGACCTGCTGGCGGGCATCCCCTCCATCATCTACGGCTTCTTTGGCATGATCATCATCCGCCCGTTTATCGCACAGCTGACCGGTGGCCTTGGTTTTGGTGCGCTGACGGCGTGGTTCGTGCTCGCCATCATGATCGTGCCCACCATTACTACGCTCACCATCGATGCCCTCAATTCCATTCCCATGGGCATTCGTGAGGCATCGTATGCCATGGGCGCCACCAAGTGGCAGACCATCTATAAGGTTGTGCTGCCGGCAGCCAAGCTGGGCATCGTGGATGCCATCGTTTTGGGTATGGGTCGCGCCATTGGCGAGACCATGGCCGTGCTTATGGTTGTTGGTAACGCCCCAGTCATTCCGGACAGCATCTCGAGCCCCATCTCGACGCTCACGAGCCAGATCGCGCTCGACATGAGCTACTCCTCGGGCCTGCACCGTTCGGCGCTGTTTGGCATGGGCGTGGTACTGTTTATCATCTCCGCCGCGCTGGTGGGCATCGTCCGCCTGATTTCCAAGAAGAAGAGGGGGTAGGCTATGTCCGATTCCGTTGACACGACAGTCGATACGACCTCGTCGCGCGAGCGCATCAAGCGTGCCCTTTCCCACGGCAAGAAGGGCCGCATCGACAAGGATCTTTCAAACAAGATCATGCTCGTCGTGTTCCGTGCCGCGGCCTACATCACCACGCTGGTGTTGGTAGCCATTATCGCCTACGTGGTCATTAACGGCCTGCCGCATATCTCGCTCGACTTTATCTTTGGCTGGCCGCAGGGTGTAAACGCCGAGGGTGGTATTTGGCCGACGATTGTCTCGACCATATATGTGACGGCGCTCGCCATGCTCATCTGCACGCCGATCGCTGTGCTGGCGGCTGTCTATCTGGCCGAGTACGCTAAGCAGGGCAAGGT
>CAKUCJ010000141.1 GCA_934643435.1 uncultured Collinsella sp. | reverse complement strand
AAAAGTTTAGCAAGCTCGGCCACCGAGTGCACCACCGCATCGGCGCCCGCGGCCTCGTGCTCCCCCGGCGCCGCCGCACCCGAATAGATGCCGATGCACGGCACGCCCATCGCGTGCGCGCCCTCGACGTCGTTAAAGCGGTCGCCGATCATCACGGCATCGTCGGCGACCGCACCAAGGGCGGCCAGGGCATCGCGCACCGAATCGGCCTTGGTCTCGCGGTCTTGCGGCGGATTCATGCCAACGACCGCCTCAAACTGGCAAAGTCCCAGCTCGCGCACCATGTCGACGCACTTCGCCTCCATGCGCGACGTTGCCACGGCCATGCGATGCTCCTGTGCGGCAAGGCCATCGAGCAGCTCGGGAATCCCATCGAACACGGGATACTCCTCCGGCCCCAGCTCGTCAAAAAAGGCGCGGTACTCGTCGGCCACCACGAGCGACTCCTCACGCGTAAAGCCGTAAAAGTCGTGGAAGCTCTTCCACAGGGGCGGCCCAATCATGCGGCGCAAGTCGCCCATCTGCGCTTCCGAAAACCCACGTGCAGCCAGCGTCTTGCGCGTCGAGGTCATCACCGCCCGGCCCGTGTCAGCCACCGTACCGTCAAAATCGAACAGCACGACCGGCCGCTCACATAGCTGTAATGCCGCCATCGACATTCCTCTTCCCCAGTTGACGATTTCCACACCGACGCTTCAAACCGTTGACTATTCAACAATTAAAGCTGGCAATGTGGAACAACTCCACTATACTTGACGCACTTTGCTCTCAATCGGCGGCGCGCAGGCGCCCCATCGAAAGGTGCAATTATGTCTTTTGCCATCATAACCGACTCCACGTCGGACATCTCTCCCGCCCGCGCCCAAGAGCTCGGCATCTACGTGATTCCGCTGCACGTGATTATCGAAGGCGAGGACCTGCTCGACCAGGTGCAGATCACCGCCGAGGAGTACGTCGCCCGCATGGCCGGCTCCGAGCAGCTGCCACACACCTCGCAGCCGAGCGCCGGCGAGTTCAAGGAGCTCTTCGATCGCGTGCGCGCCGACGGCCACGACAGCGCCATCTTTATTTCGCTGTGCAGCGAGTGGTCGGCCTGCTACGCCAACGCATGCCAGGTGGCCGAGACCCACGAGCTCGATGTGCGCTGCATTGACTCGCGTACCGGCTCGGGTGCCGAGGGCCTGCTGGTAGAGCACGCGCTCGCCATGCGCGAGGATGGCCGCAGCCTGGACGAGACAGAAGCGCAGATCCGCGCGACGTTGCCCGATGCGCACCTGCTGCTGATTCCGCGCACGCTCGAGAACCTCGTTAAGAACGGTCGCGCGCCCAAGCTCGCCGGTCAGCTCACGCAGATGCTCAACATTCGCCTGGCCGTTTCGCCGGAATGGCAGTCGGGCGAGATCAAGGCCATCAAGAAGGGCCGCGGCGCCAAGCGCATCGTCGCCAATACCATGGCCGACTGTCTCGCATTTTTGGCCGAGCACCCGGGCTCGAGCGTGCGCGTGCTCACGACCGGCGCCGCCGAGGAGCAGGAACTCGTCAACCAGGCGCTCGCGGGCCAGAACTACGTCGATGCCGGCACCGGCCCCATCGGCTGCACTATCGCCACCCACGTGGGCGTCGACGCCATCGCCATCAGCTACTGCCCCCGCTACCAGCCCATCCATTAGAGGCACCTTCATCACTTGCGGTGAAATAGGGACAGTTTTTGGCATATCAGCCGCAAATCAATCCCTATTCCACCGCAACTTTTTAATGTGCTACTCCCGCCCCATTTTTCCACCCTGGGCCATTGCGATCGCCCAGAGCAGTCGCGCCTACCTTATATCAGCCCGCTCAGGGCGACGTCGACGGCCTCGTTGAGGTCGTCGGTGATGTGGACGAGGTCTGGATCGAGCGGGCTGATCATACCGGCGCTCATCACCGGGCCGTTGAGCCAGTCAAACAGGCCCTGCCAGTACTCGCTGCCCACCAACACAAGCGGCATGCGCTTGACTTTGTGTGTCTGTACCAGCGTGAGCACCTCGAACATCTCGTCGAGCGTACCAAAGCCGCCGGGAAACACGATGGCGCCCGAGCTGTATTTGACGAACATGGTCTTGCGCACAAAGAAGTAGCGGAAATCCATGCCAAGATTCACGTATTTGTTAAGCCCCTGCTCGTGCGGTAGCTCGATCCCTAAGCCAACCGACTTGCCGTTGACGCTCGCCGCTCCCCTGTTGGCCGCCTCCATGATGCCGGGGCCGCCGCCGGTGATAACCGCAACGCCGCGCTGGGCAATCTTGCGACCAACGGTACGCGCCGCTTTGTAGACCGGGTCCGTCTTGGGCGTGCGGGCGCTGCCGAAGATCGTCACCGCGGGACCGAGCTCGGCCAGCGCGCCAAAGCCATCGACGAACTCGGCCTGAATACGTAGCACACGCCACGGATCGGCATGCAGCCAGTCGGTCGAATCCTCGGGCGCCAGCAGGTTGGCATAGGTGTTGTCCTTAGGTATCATGGGGCCGCGCATGACCACGGGGCCGCGGCGGTACGTCTCGTCGTAGGCGGGCTCGCCCTCGACGTTCTCATTCTTAATCATGGGTACTCCTATCGAGAAAAAGAAAAACGGGCGGGGTCGACGCCATGCGTCAAACACCCGCCCGAACATCAACTATTCGGTATGGTACCCAGGATGCATCAAGTGCTTGCAAGCTATCGGTCAGCGGTCGTGCAAACAGCGCCAGCAAATGTGACAGCCGGCCGGCGCTCGGCCTTTGCCGCTGCCCACACCCCACAAGCACTCCCGTAGCTCTTAGTAATCCACCGCCGCAGGGCTGTTCATCCAGTCGCTCACAAACGCACCGTAGCGGCCCTCGATAATGGCCTGACGGGCACGCTGCATAAGGTTGAGCAGGTAGTAGATGTTGTGCATCGACAGCAGAATACCGCCGAGCATCTCCTTCTGTGTGACCATGTGACGGATAAGCGCGCGGCTGTAGCCGCCCGTACACACCGGGCAGGTGCAGGTGGGATCGATGGGGCCGTCGTCATGCGCAAAGCGCGCGTTGCGGAAGTTGAGGCGACCCTCGCTGGAGAACGCCGTGCCCATGCGGCCGGTGCGCGTCGGCAGCACGCAGTCGAACATGTCGATGCCCACGCTCACGCCGCGTACGAGCGTAGTCGGGTTGCCGACACCCATCAGGTAGCGCGGCTTGTGCTTGGGCATGTACTCGCTCGCAAGCGGCGCCAGGGTCTCGAACATGGTCTCGTGGTCCTCGCCCACTGAGTAACCGCCGATGCCGTAGCCGGGGAAGTCGCCGCACTCCTCCAGGTGGCGCAGCGAACGCAGGCGCAGATCCAGATGCATGCCGCCCTGGACGATACCAAAGAGTGCCTGGTCATCGCGGGTATGCGCCTTGTAGCAGCGCTCGGCCCACATGCTCGACAGCTCCACGGCGCGCTCGACATACTGGCGCGTAGCGGGATAGCCGGGGCATTGGTCGAGCTGCATGCAGATGTCCGAGCCGAGCTTCATGGCGATTTCCATGTTGTCCTCGGGCGTCCAGAACACATGGCGGCCGTCGTAATCGTTGACGATAAAGCGCACGCCCTCGTCGGTGAGCTTGACAGCATCGTTGTGGCTGAACACCTGGAAGCCGCCCGAGTCGGTGAGGATGGGGCCGTGCCAGTTCATAAACTTGTGCAGTCCGCCCAGCTCGGCGATGGTGTCCTCGCCGGGACGCATGGACAGGTGATAGGTGTTAGCAAGCACGATCTGCGCGCCGAGCTGCTTGACGGTCTCGGTGGGAATGCCCTTAACGTTTGCCTTGGTACCCACGGGCATAAAGATCGGCGTCTCGATGTCGCCGTGCGGGGTGTGCAGCACGCCGGCGCGCGCATGCGTGGTCGGGTCCTCGGCGATCAGGTCGAATTTAAAGAGGTTCTGGTCCATAAACTGGAACTCCTTGGTTGCGGTTCATACGCAGACCATTATACGGGCAACCAACGAGGAGCACCGACTCGACAGAAACTGGTGCAAGGTAGTCATTGGGGACGTTCTTAAACGACTAGTCAAACAAGAACACCCAACGACTAGTCCCAAGGGATTAGGAGTGTCCCAAGGTGCCGGCAGAAAAGGAACGTCCCCAAGTGCCACCAAGGTGATCCGTTTTCCTCCGTCCCCAAGGGATCATTTTTAGCAGTTTGAACCGAAACAACGTCACAGGTTGAGCCAACGTCAGCGAGCGACGTCCAGGACGAACAAGTTGGCATGAAAAAGGCAAGGCATAGACCTTCTGGTCATGCCTTGCCTTTTGAATGACAAATTGTCGTCCTGGGCGGCGCGCAGCGTCGGCTGGTCCGCCGTTCGTTAGAACGGCGGAACCTGAGGGCGCAGCGTCGGCCCGTTACGGCGTTTGGTAAAACGCCGTAACTGTTAAGGACGCTGGCCCATGCCACCCTCGAGGGTGACGGTCTCGCCGTTCATGTACTTAAAGTCGGGGCCGCAAAGCTGAACGACCACGCGGCCAATCT